>JAIEQK010000133.1 GCA_019747795.1 Gammaproteobacteria bacterium
CAGCGCGCGCAGCGCGGCACCGTACCACAGCGCGAGGCGCAAGAGCGCCGGTAGTTCCCAAGGCCGCCGCAGCACGGCCAGCGCGGTCGCCAAAGCATGGGTCTCGCCGTTCTCACCCATGCCTGCCAGCGCCGCGCGCGGCAGGCTGAAATCCGCTGGATCGATCACCACGCGCAGCGCGGCGCAGGGCACGCCGAACTCCGCCGCGACCCTGGCCAGGCCGGCCGACTCCATGTCCACCGCCACGCAGCCGTGGCGCGCATGCAGCGCGCGCTTGACGACCTCGTCGGCGACCGGCGACCGCAGGCTCGCGAGGGGCGCGCAACGCGGAGCGAGGGGCGCGAGCGAGGCGACCAGGGCCTCGACCAGCGGCGGCGCGCAGTCATAACGTGGCGCGTCACCGTTCCATATGCTGCTTGCCACCACCAGGTCTCCGGGTCGCAGGGACGGATCGAGGCCGCCCGCCACGCCAAAGGTCATCAGGGCCTCGGCACCTTCGGCGTACAGTCGCCGCGCGGCCGCTTCGGCGCGCGCCTGGCCGGGGCCGGCGATCACGCTGATGAACGGGTGCGCATCGAGCAGGCGTGCGTCGGGCGGCGGCAGTCGCGCCGCCTCGCCCGCGAGCGCGGTGAGGATGCCGAGCTTCACGGCACGGGCGCGCGGGCCGGACGGCCCTCAGCGCACCGGCTGGCCGGCGATGCCGGCGACGCTCGCGAGCGGCGTGGCGATGTGCCGCTGCGGCAGTCCGAGCGACACGCCGGCGAACAGCAGTTCGAGCAGGCGATCGGAGCCCACCAGGAGATTGGTCGCGACGACGGTGGCCTTGACCGCGTTGCGCGAGATCTTGACCTCCTGGCCATTGGCGAAATCGCGCCGCGCGTTCAGCTTGCGCAGGGTCAGCACGGCCATGCCGAGCGCCCACAGGCAGAAGCGCCGGATGCCCGGCTCGCTTGCCGGCACGATCAAGGTGTAGCGCAGCGCGTTGCGCAGATGACCATGGGCGATGGCGATGAGCTGGCCGAGGCCGTCGGCGAAGGCCGCGCCGCCCTGGCCAGGCGCGACGCCGCTCAGCGTCACGCCCTTGGCGGCGAACAGATCGCGCGGCAGCCAGCAGGCGCCGCGCGCGCGATCGTCCCAGATGTCCTTCAGGATGTTGGTCATCTGCAGGCCTTCGCCGAAGGACACCGCGAGATGCATCATCTCGGTCTCGCGCGCGGCGAGCGCCGGGCAGTGATCGACGAAGAGCGCGGTCAGCATCTCGCCCACCACGCCGGCCACGTAGTAGCAGTAGCGATCCATGGCCGGCTGATCGTCGACGCCGTCCAGCGTCTCCTGGCCCTGGTAGTACACCATGCCGTCCGACATGATGCGCACGCAGCGCGCCATGGCGGCCCGCACGCGCGGATTCAGGCTGTGAGTGATGCGGATGACGCGCGCCGTCTCAGCGATCAGTTCGCGTTCGGCGGCGGTGGCGTGCGGGGCGAGGCGCGGGGCCAGCTCGGTGGCGAAGGGCTCGGCAGCCTCGGCGCCCTCGACGATGGCGATGAAGCGCGCGGCGAAGCTGCGCTTGTCGTCGAAGGGCAGGCCGGCATCGTCCTCGATGGTGTCCGCGATGCGGCACAGCAGATAGGCGTTGCTGACGGCGCGATCGAGGCCCGCGGGCAGTTGCGGAATGGTCAGCGCGAAGGTGCGCGACACACCCTGCAGGATGCGGCGTTGGAACTCTTCGTCCTGGGCGGTCGGGGGGGCGGACATCGCGTCTCGATGGGCTTGACTGGGCCGCTCGGCGGCGCGGCGCAGTCTACACGAGCGCGCCGGGACGCGCAGCCCGAGCGCCTCAGTGCATCATCAGGATCGGCACGCCGATGAGCTTCTGGTGCAGGCCCATGATGAAGGCCACGTAGATGCCGAGCCCCACCACCACCGCGACGCCATCGAAGACCGCGCGCGGCCGGGCCACCACCGGGCTGCGACCACCACGCTTGACCGCGATGAGATCGACCACGCCCCAGGCGAGGAACGCGCCGAACAGCAGCACCGAGGCGAGGTCGCCGTTCGCCAGCAGGTGAGCCAGCGCCCAGGTCTTCAGCGCCATCAGCATGGGGTTCTTCACCGCCGCCTTGATCTTGCCCGGAACGTAGGCGGCGACCAGCAGCACGAACACCGGCAGCATGAGCAGCATGGTCACGTGGCGCATCCACAGGGGCGGCGTCCACAGTTCCGTCCGCGGCGCGTGGCCGAAGCCGTGCACGATCATGACGAAGCCGGCCAGCGACACCAGCGAGTAGAGCACGCGATAGGGGATGGGCCCGAGCTTGTCGACCGCGGCCTGTCTCGCGCCGCGGAACATGGTGAAGCTGTGCGCGGCGAAGAACAGCACCAGACCGGCGACGAACTCGAGCATGGCGGATTCCCCAGGATGGATGTCGGCCCATTCTAGAGAGCCGGGACCCGCCAGGACAGCCGGGCCGCGGGTCGGAGCGCATGGCCCTCCACCGGCGCGGCGGGACGCGTCGGGGTCAGCGCCGGGCCGTCGCCGCGTGCGAGGGAAAACGCCAGAGCAGCAGCACGATCGCGCCGAGCAGCGCGGCCGTCGCCGCGTAGCGGTCGAGCGCCAGGCCGCCGTGGGCGAGCGGCTTGTCGAGCAGGTCGCCGAGCACCGCGCCCAGCGGCCGGGTGAGGACGAAGGCCAGCCAGAACAGCACGGTGCCCGACCACACACGGGAGCGGTAGAGCGCGGCGAGCGCCAGCAGCGCACCACCGAACAAGAGCGCGCTGCCGCCGTAGCCCAGGCCCGCGTCGTCGGCGAACCAGTCGCCGAGCGCGGTGCCGAGCGTCTGGGCGCACATGATGGTCAGCCAGTAGTGCGCCTCGGCGCGCGGCGTGACGATGCTGTCCACCGCCACGCTGCCGAGCGCCGCGCGCCACCAGGCCAACGCGCCCAGCAGCAGGGCCGTGAGCAGCAGCGCGCCGCCGGCGTAGCCGATGCCGAGCGAGCGGTCGGCGAAGTCGGCGAGCGTGGTGCCGACGGTGGTGCTGGCCAGCACCGTGGCCCAGAACAGCCAGGGCAGGAAGCGCCGTGCCGCGATTTGCGCGACGACGGCCACGAGGAACAGCGCGGCGAACACCGCGGTGCCCCACAGGTAGCCGAGTCCCATGGACATCGAGACCGCGTCGCCCGCGGTCTCGCCGAGCGTGGTGGCGCAGATCTTGACGGCCCAGAAGGCGAGCGTGACCTCCGGTACCTTGACCGTATCGCGCACCACCTTCCGCGCTCAGAGATCAGGCTTCGCGATCAGTGCGCCTTCCTGCTCGAGCTTGCGCACCTCACCCTCGCTCACACCGGCGTACTTGGTGAACACTTCGACATTGTGTTCGCCGAGATAGGCGGCGCGCAGGTCCGGATGACGCGGGCCCTCCGAGAGGCGCAGCGGCATGCCCGGCACCTGGTAGTCGCCGAACACCGGGTCCTTAACCGTGCGGATGGTCTCGCGCTCGACGAGGTGCGGATGCTTGCAGGCCTGCTCGATGGTGAGGATGGGGGCAATCGGCACGTGGTGCTCGAAGCCCCAGTTCTCGGCCGCCTCGATCGCGCTCGGGAATTTCTCCAGCGCCGCTTCCACCATCACGTTCAACTGGTCGCGGTTGGCGATGCGCGAGGGCCCGTCGCAGAAGCGCGGGTCGGTGGCGATCTCGGGGCGGCCGATGGCGTTGCAGAAGTTCTGCCACTGGTTCGGCAACACGGCGATGATCACGTAGCCCTCGCGGCACTTGTAGATGCCGAGCGGTGACACCGCGTAGTGGTGCTGGCCGCAGCGGAAGGGCTTGATCTCGCCGCCCGAGGCGGTGTGCGCCTGCACGTTCACTTCGTGGCAGTGGAAATAGGAATCGAGCAGCGAGGCTTCGACGTACTGCCCACGGCCGGTCTTCTCGCGGTAGTAGAGCGCGCCGTTGATCGCGGCCAGCAGATGCGTGCCGGTCATCACGTCACCGATGCCGAGCATGTAGAAGTAGGGCGGGCCGTCGGCCTCGCCGATCATGCTCAGCACGCCGGCGTAGGCCGCGCCGATGTAGTCATAGCCCGGCAGGGACGACAGCGGACCGGTCTGGCCGAAGGCCGAGATCGAACCCATGATGAGCCGCGGGTTGATCTGATGCACCTTCTCCCAGCCGAAACCGAGACGCGCCACCGCGCCGGGCGCGAAGTTCTCCACCAGTACGTCGCACTTCTCCAGCACCTTGTAGAGCAGTTCCACCGAGCGCGGATCCTTGCGGTCGATGCCGATGCTCTTCTTGCCGCGGTTCTGCTGGATGTAGTAGCCGGAGCGACCGTTGCGCTGATAGGGCAGCGCGCGCGAGGCCTCGCCGTTCGGCGCGAGTTCGACCTTGATCACTTCCGCGCCCATCTCCGCCATCAGGCGCGTGGTGGTCGGGCCGGCCAGGGCCTGGGAGAAATCGAGCACGCGGATACCGTCGAGGATGTTCTTCATTTCGGCCATGGCTGTTCCGTCCTTTCGTGGTCAGGAGTGGGCGTTGCAGTGCAGCAGTGGCCGGCGTCGGCGCGCGGCCTCGGGCCGATGGTAACCGAGGCCGTGGCGGCTGTCGGCACTGGATCCGGGGGGTGAGCGGCGTGTCGGTATCAAGCCCACGCGGGCCTCGGCCGCTAACCTCGGGCGCCCTCGCGCAACCGCGGCGCGTGTCGTCAGCTCGCAGGAAGTACCGTGTTGCCACCCTCGAAGCATCGCCCTCTTTCGGCGTTCCGTGTCGCCGTACGTGCCTGGGTGGCCCTATGCCTGCTGTGCGGCCTGACCGGGATGGTGTCCGCCGGCACCTATGACCAGTCCACCGTAGCCTTCAACTGGATCGACCCGGGCACCCATACCACGGTCACCTGGACTTCCGGCAAGTCGTGCACGGCCTACGCCAACGCGCCGGCGGACGACGACATCACCGCGCCCTTGCCCATCGGGTTCAACTTCCGCTATGGCACCACCACCTACACCACCGTGCAGGTGATGCTGAACGGCCGCCTGCAGTTCAACAACAACTACTGCGGTCACGGCACGCAGACGGTCGGCCCGCCGCCGACCTATCCGTTCGGCTATCCGAACGCCAACATGAACAACACCATGCGCATCTATGGCGCGGACCTGGACATGAGCAGCGGACCCTCCTGTCCGCCGGCGAGCTGCTTCGTGCGCTACACCGCCACGCCCATCGGCACGGCCCCCAACCGCCAGTTCGTGGTCACCTGGCGCAACGTGCGCGAGTGGAATTTCTCGTCCAGTTCCTTCGACATGCAGATCATCCTGAACGAGGACGGCTCGTTCGTTTTCCAGTACCTGTCGATCAAGAACTCATCGGGCGGCAAGGCGCAGGTCGGCTGGCAGCTGACCACCACCGACTTCGAAGTGACGCGTAACGGTCCGCCCTCGGACAAGACCGCCTTCCGGTACTCGGTGCCGACCAGCGCGCCGAGCGGCCTGGCGGTCACCGCGTCCTCGGCGGTGGCCAGCACCTGCAGCCCGACCACCGTGACCCTCACCGCGCTGGACGCCGCCGGCAAGACAGTGCCGAGCTATGCCGGCACCGTGCTGCTCACGACCTCGACGGGCCGTGGGGATTGGGCCATTTCGAGCGCCACCGGGACCCTGGTGATGGGCACGGCCAACAGCGGTAGCGCGACCTATACCTTCAACGGTTCGGGCAGTGGCCGGGACAACGGCACGGCGACGCTGAGGCTGAGCAACGTGCACGCCGATGTGCTGACCGTCACCGGTGCCGACGCCGCGGTCAAGGGACTGTCTGCCACCAGCAGCGCCATCACCTTCCTCACCAATGCGTTCGTGGTGACACCCACCGATGTGCTCGGCACCACCGCCGTGGCGGGCCGGGGGCACGCATTCAGAGCGGAGTTCTGGCGGCAGGATCCCAGTTCGGGCGCCTGCGGTATCGCCACCGGCTACACCGGCGCGCGACCGCTGGATGCCTGGGTGACGCGCGACGCGTCCGACCCCGGCGGCGCGGCGCCCACTGTCGGCGGGAGCGCGTTGCCGAACGCGCCGTCAGGCGGCATGGGCAGCAACAACCTCAGTCTCACGTTTACCGCGGGCACCGCGACTTTCACTCTTGCGACCAGTGACGTCGGGAAGTACGCGCTCAACCTGCGGGACGACAGCCGCAGTTTCGCTTCCGGCGCCGACGTCGCGGGCGCCAGCGGCACGCTCACCGTGCGACCCTTCGCGCTTAGCGTGGAGAGCGTGAGCGCCGGGACCACCACCAATCCTGCCGCGAGCACGGCGAGCGGCGCGCTCTTCACCAGCGCCGGCAGCAATTTCAGCGCGACGGTACGCGCTGTGCTGTGGCAGGCCGCCGACGATCCGAGTAACAGCGGCACCCCCACCGGCGGCGCGAATCTGCTCGACAACACCGTCGCCGCGAGCTACGCCTGGCCCACCACCGTCGCCGCGGCCGCGCCCTTCACACCGGCGACCGGTGTGCTCGGCACGCTGAACAACGGCGCCATCCTGCAGAGTGCCTTCAGCGGCGGTCGACGCACGGTGAGCAACCTGCAGTACACCGAGGTCGGCAGCGTGAGCCTCGCCGCGAGCGCGGCCACCTATCTCAACACCGCCGGTGTCTCGCTCAGCAGTCCGGCGGTGGTGGTGGGGCGCTTTCGTCCGGCGGCGTTCGCCGTCGCCTACAACACGCCGGCCTTCAACACCGGCTGCGCCGGCGGGGGCTTCACCTACGTCGGCGCGCCCTTCACCTATCGCACGGCGCCGGTCATCACCGTCACCGCGCAGAACGCGCTAGGCGGCACGACGCGCAACTACACCGGCAGCTTCTGGAAGTTGACCAACGCCAGCCTGACAGGCAAGGCCTACAGCGCGCTGAGCGGCACCTTGAACACCGCCGCGCTGCCCGCGACCGACCCGGTGATCGTCGACGCCGGCAACGGCGTCGGCACGCTGACCTTCAGCACCGGTCCAACCGGCATCGCGTTCGACCGCGGTGCGCCGAGCGCGCCCTTCAACGCCGAGATCGCGCTTGCCATCAATGTCATCGACGGTGATGGCGTGGCCTTTGCCTCCAACCCGGCGCGCTTCGGCGCGGCCACCGCCGGCAACGGCATCGCCTTCAACGACGGCTCGGCGCTCACCGCCAACGACAAGCAGATGCTTTGGGGGCGACTGCGCCTGGTGAGCGGCTTTGGCTCGGAACTGCTGCCGGTCGCCCTGCAGGTGCGCGCCGAGACCCTGACCGCCGCCGGGGCCTACGTCACCAACACCGCCGACAACTGCACCGCGCTGCCCGGCGCGGCCATGACGCTCGCCAACAATCTCGAGACCAAGGCGGCCGGCGTGAACAGCATTCGCATCACCGCCGCGGCCAGCAGCTCGGCGACCATCGCGGGCGCCACCGTGGCGAACGGCGCTTCCACCGTCACCTTCTCGGCGCCGGGCGCCGGCAACACCGGCTTTGCCGGCTTCAACTACGATCTCGCGAGCGCCGCCGCCACCTGGCTGCGCTTTGACTGGGCGGGCACCGGCAGCAACGACCAGAATCCATCGGCCCGCGCCGACTTCGGCATCTTCGGCGGACCGCGCACCGTCATCTACGTTCGCGAACCCTGGTAGCGAGCTGCGCCCCTTCGTCGCCGGTCCGGACGGGCCTAGAATCCGCCCATCGGCTCGCCTTCGCGGGCCCGCCAGGGAGTTGCCCCATGCACGAGAGGCGCCTGTTCTACACGCCGCTGTGGCAGACCAGCATGGTCGATACCGAGCCGCGCTGGACCCTGATGCGGCAGGCCATGCTCGATCGCATCGGCCAGCTTGTCCGCAGCGAGCCGAGTGTTAGCAAGAGCAATTTCGGCGGCTGGCAGAGCGAGGACGACCTCTACCGGCATCGTGAATTCGAGTGGCTCATCGAACGCATCCTGGAACGCGCCAACGAGATCGCGCCAAGCTACACGCCCGAGGGACGTTTCGACGGCGGCGTGATGTGGGCCAACGTCAACGGTCGCTTCAACTTCAATTCCGTGCACCTGCACGCCGACTCACTGTTGTCGGGCGTGATCTACCTGAAGGTCGCGCGCGAGGACCAGGGCGTGATCCAGTTCTTCGACGCGCGCGAGGGCGCGCCTGCGTCCTACTGGCGCAGCTTCGCGCGCCTGGAACAGGAGACCGAACTGACTCAAGGCGTGGTGACCGTGACACCGCGCGAAGGTGACATCCTGTTCTTCCCCGGCTGGCTCAAGCACTGGGTGACGCCGAACCTGACCGACGAGCCGCGGGTGTCGGTGTCGTTCAATTTGAGCATGAGTTAAGCACGGGGCATGTCTCGACCTGTCGCGCCGTCACTCGTCGCGCGGGAGAGGGTGCATGGGCGGCGGCGAGGCCCATGGATTCCCGCTTTCGCGGGAATGACGGGTCTGGAAGGCGAGGGGCGAGGGGACGGTTCGCGCCTTCGATTCGATTCGATCCCGTGACCTTTGTGCAAACGAGGGTCCATCGGCGGTCGGCCAGGCCCATGGATTCCTGCTTTCGCAGGAATGACGGATTGCAGGTCGGAAGATCTGTACAGCTTTCCAATCCCGTCACCCGGGCGAAAGCGAGGTTCCATGGACGGCGGCGAGGCCGATGGATTCCCGCTTTCGCGGGAATGACGGGTCTGGAGGACGATGGCCGAGGGAACGGTTCGCGCCTTCGATTCGATTCGATTCGATTCGATTCGATTCGATCCCGTGACCCTTGAGCAAGCGAGGGTCCATCGGCGGTCGGCCAGGTCCATGGATTCCTGCTTTCGCAGGAATGACGGATTGCAGGTCGGAAGATCTGTACTGCTTTCCAATCCCGTCACCCGGGCGAAAGCGAGGTTCCATGGACGGCGGCGAAGCCGATGGATTCCCGCTTTCGCGGGAATGACGGGTCTGGAAGGCAGGGGCGAGGGGACGGTTCGCGCCTTCGATTCGATTCGATCCCGTGACCCTTGTGCAAGCGAGGGCCCATCGGCGGTCGGCCAGGCCCATGGATTCCTGCTTTCGCAGGAATGACGGATTGCAGGTCGGAAGATCTGTACTGCTTTCCAATCCCGTCACCCTCGTGCAAGCGAGGGTCCACCGGCGGTCGGCCAGGCTCACGGATTCCTGCTTTCGCAGGAATGACGGATTGCAAGTCGGCAGATCCGTACTGCTTTCCAATCCCGTCACCCTCGCGAAAGCGAGGGTCCATGGGCGGTCGGCAAAGTCGAGCGGTTTCCGCGTTCGCGGGACGAAGGAGAGAGCTGCCTTTACGGCGCGCTCGTCACCCGCGCGACCAGCGTGCGCGAGGCGCGATCGCCGGTCGCCGCGGCGCCGGCGGTCGCGGTGCTGGTGAGGCTGTAGACCACGTAGGTGTTGCTGCCCTCGGTGACGGTGCTCGCCGTGCAGCCGGTGTTGATGGTGAAACCGCGCAGGCCATCGACGGCGGGCGCGAAGCTCGCCGTGCCGCAGGTACCGTTGGCGAGCGCCACGCGCGCCGCCCAGGCGAGACCGCTGGCGGCGGCGTTCTGCGCGCGCGCGGTCTGCAGGGTCAGCATGCTGCTCGCGTCGCTGGTCGCGGTGAGATTGACCAGTACGCCCGCCACCGCGGCGAGCGCGGTGATGAGGAACACCGCGGCGGGCAGCGCGAAGCCGCGAGATCGGCTGAACGGGCGGCTAGACGGGGACAGACCACGTTTGGCGCGTAGCGCAAAACGTGGTCTGTCCCCGTTTGGCTTTTTGCTCATCATGGCGCGTTGCTCACGGCCACCTGCTCGAGCAGGGTGACGGTCTCGGCGCCGCCGTTGGTGGCGTTGGTGCCGGTCACGCTGAGCTCGATGCTCACCAGGCCCGCGCGCGTCGCGGTGCCCGGCGTGTAGCGGAACACGCAGCCGGTGACCTGCACGGCGAGCGGCTGCGCGGTGCCGGCCGGCGGTACGCTCATCGCGGCCGCGATGCCGTAGTCCGCGTAGCGGCTCAGCGTGCCGAGGCCCAGGTCGCAGACGAAACTCACCGCGCCGTCCACCACGTGAAAACGCTGCTGGGGCGAGCCGCGCGGCAAGCTGCTGCCGGTGTCGCTGCGATCGAAGGTGAGCGCCACGCCGCCGGCGCCGCTGGTGACCGTCGCCACCCCGGCCAGGTTGTCGCCGGCCCACGCATCGGCGCCGGGTTGACCGGTGTTGAATACCGCCACGCAGTCGATGGTGCCGGCGCGACACGCCGCGCGGCCGCCGGTGCCGGCGACGATGGCGGCGGTGTTGGGCATGCCGCCCAGCACCTCGAAGCAGTCGCGCTGACGGGCGAAATCCAGGCTGTCGGTGTCGGCCCCGGTGCACACATCGTTGTTGCTGCCGTCGCCCGTGGCGCGATAGCGCCCGCCGCTTACCGTGCGCAGGAACTCGAGCGCGGTGCCGCCGCCGTTCACGCGCAGGCTGTTGGGCAGGGCCAGGGCTATCTCGCGCGTCATGCGCGTCAGTGCGATGGTCGCGTAGTCGACCAGCGCGGCGCGACCGGCGGCGTCCCGCGCGGCATTGATCTGCGGCGCGACGGCGCGCCAGACCGAGATGGCGAGCACGCCGGTCACCACCAGCACGGTGATCATCTCGATGAGCGTGAAGCCGCGGTGCGCGCGCATGTCGGCTCAGTAGTTGCCGCGGTAGGTGCTGAGCGTGAGCGGTGCGGCGAGCGCCGGATGGCTGACCGTGACGCTCACTCTCAGCAGTGCGCCGGCGTCGGAGCTCTGGCCGTTCAAGGTCTCGCCCGCACCGTCCACGTCCACGTCCACCGTGTAGCGCGAGAGCTGCGCGATGGCGTTGCCGAACTGGTCGCGCGCGCCGACGTTCTGCAGCCCGTCGTAGTCGCACATGTCGTCGAAGGTCGCACGCATCTCCGCCGGGCCGAAGGCGCCGGCGCAGGTCCCGCAGGCCGACGTGGTGCAGGCCGCGGCGCAGTTGGTGGAGAAGTCGGGGTCGCAGAAGTTGCGCGCGGTGATCTCCTCGATGTAGGCCTGGGCCACCGCGGTGGCCTGGGCCTGGACCATTGGGTCTGCGCTCTGGCCGACGCCGCGATTGATGGTCATGACCACGCCGGCGAGACCGACGCCCAGCACCACGATGGCGGCCACCAGTTCCACCAGGGTCAGGCCCCGCTGCGCGCGCCGGCCGCTCATCGCGCGAGCCCGGTCTCGGCGTCGACGGTGAACGCGTGCGGCCCGACAGTCACGGTCGCGCCGCCGCCGCCGATGGCCGCGCGGCCGATGCGATCGAAGCTGAAACCGGTGCTCGTGACAGTGACGCCGGTGGGCGCCGTCGAGCTCACCGCCGTGGCGGCGCCCGGACGGGTCAGCGCGACCTCACCGCCACCGCAGTCGATGAACGCGCTGTAGCCGCTGCTGAACGCGATGCGCGTGGCGCAGCCCGAGGCGATGGCCACCTGGTGCGCGTAGCGCGTCGCTGCGAGCGCGTCGTCGAAGAAGGCGCGGGTGCGGAATGGGCCGGGATCGGCGAAGCGCGGCGCGGCAATCGCCGCCACCGCGCCGACCAGCAGCACTGTGGTGATCAATTCGACCAGGGTGAAACCACCCTGGCGCGCGGCAGCGGCATGCAGCCTGCGCATGCGCGCCGTCCGCGTCGAGACCTCGACGTTACGGGCAGCCGGTGGTGACGACGGTGACCGTCGGTTGGGTGTTGGCGGCCGTCGGCGCGACATAGGTCACGCTGCAGTTGGCCGGCGTGCCGGCCGAGGCGATGGTGTACACGCCGGTGCCCGCGGTATGCGTGTAGCCGGTGGTGTCGGACAGCGAGTTCTCGATGCCGCCGGCGCCGGCCGTGGGGTAGCCGTTGACCATTGCGACGGTGTTGCCTTCCATGGTGACCGAGGCGTTGGCCGCCAGGTTCTGCGCGATCTGCAGGCTGTGGGCCAGCGCTGCCGCCGAGCGCACGCTGCCGGCGAGACCGTTGATCGACGCCGCCCGCGCCTGTCCTTCCACGCCCGAGAAGCGTGGCAGGGCGAAGGCCGAGAGCAGGCCGAGAATCACGATGACGGCGATCAGTTCGATGAGGGTGAAGCCACCCATGGACTTTTTCATGCGAGACATTCCTTGCAGGTAGATGACCTTGACGCTCTGTGCTCTGCTCAGCGCGGCCCGTCCCGGCCACGCGGCGTTACCTTCTGTAGCGACGCTGCGGCGCGGAAACTTTAGTGGCCCGCGCCCAGTTTCACCGTCGCCAGGTCCCACATCGGCAGAAAGATGCCGAGCGCGAACAGCAGCACGAAGGCCGCCAGCACGACGATGAGTACGGGTTCGATGGCGGCGCTCATGTGACGCACCTCGTAGTCGACCTCGCGTTCGTAGAAGGCCGCGCACTCGGCCAGCATGCGATCCACCGCGCCGGTCTCTTCACCGACCGAGAGCATCTGCAGCACCAGCGGCGTGAACATGCCCGTGGCGGTCGCGCTGCGGCTCAGTGAATCGCCGCGCTCGACGCCGGTGCGGATGTTGCGGATGCGCTCGCCGATGAATTCGTTGTCCACCGCCTGGGCCATCACCGACAGCGCCTGGGGCAGCGGCACGCCGGCCGAGACCGACATCGCGAAACCGCGCGCGAAGCGTCCGAGCGTCGCGCGGTGGATGATGCTGCCGACCACCGGCAGGCGCAGCTTGAAGCCGTCCCAGCGGTAGCGCCCCTGCTCGGTGCCGACCCAGGTGCGAAAGCCGAACAGCGCCAGGGCCATGCCGGTCAGGATCGCCGGCCACCAGGCCACGCAGAATTCCGACATCCAGATGAGCACGCGGGTCGGCAGCGGCAGCGCGACCTTGGCGCGGGCGAAGATATGGGCGAACTGCGGGATCACCACCACGTTCAGCACGCCGATGGCGATCACGATGGCCACCACCACGAAGCTCGGGTAGCGCAGCGCGCTCTTGATCTGGGCGCGGGTGTTGCGATCGCGCTCGAGGTACTCGGCGAGGTTGGTGAAGGCCTCGTCCAGTCGCCCGGTCTGTTCGCCGATGCGTACGGTGTTGATGAACAGCGACGAGAATATGCGCGGATGCTGGGCCAGCGCCGCCGACAGCTCGCGGCCGCTCTCGATATAGGCGCGAATCTCGCCGAGGGTGGTTGCCAGCACCGGGTTGCGCGCCGAACGCGCCAGCCCCGCCAGGCCCTGGGAAATCGGCACGCCGGCGTGAATGAGCGTGTACATCTGGCGGCACAGCAGGATCAGGTCGTCCGCGTCGGGCTGCTGCGCGGCGAGCAGCTTGCGCAGCTCGGCGAGCGCATCGATCTGGGCGATGGCCTGCTGGATCTCGATGGGGGTGATGCCGCTGTTCAGCAATTGGCTCGCGACGGCATCGCGCGACGCCGCCTCCAGGCGACCCTTGATCAGATCGCCACGGCGGCCGCGGCCTCGATAATCGAACTGCGGCACGGCGGTTCCCTCAGGCGGCGTTGCGGCGCGGCGTCGCGACCGTCGGCGCGCCGCTCGCGTCCAGGTCGTCGACCTCGAGGCCGAACTCGCCGTCGGCCGCGAGGCGGAGCGCTTCGGAGACTGTCGTGCGCCCTTCCACGGCGTAGTCGAGGGCCAGCCGGTCGAGCGTGCGGTAGGTCTTGCTCGCACGCGCGAGGCGCGCGAACTCGAGCCCGTCGCCGCGCGTCAGCGCGTCGGCCATGGGCGCGTCGACCTCGAGCATCTCGTACACGCCCATGCGGCCACGGTAGCCGGTGTTGTTGCAGCGATGGCAGCCGCGGCCCGCCTGGAAGCTCGCGGCGGCGGCCTCGGGACCCAGGCGCTGCTGCACCCACGCGCGCTCGGCGGGTTCCAGTTCGTGGGGCGCGGCGCAGCTCGTGCACAGGCAGCGCACCAGGCGTTGGGCCAGCACCAGGCGCAGTGAGGAGGCCAGCAGGTAGCCCTCGGCCCCCATGTCCATCAGGCGGCTGACGCTGCCGATGGCGTCGTTGGTGTGCAGGGTGGAGAGCACCAGGTGGCCGGTCATCGCGGCGCGCAGCCCGATCTCGACCGTCTCCTGGTCGCGCATCTCGCCGATCAGCACCACGTCCGGATCGAGTCGCAAGGTCGTGCGCAGCACGCGCGCGAAGCTCAGGCCAATCTGGCTGTTGACCTGCACCTGGTTGACCCGCGCCAGGCGGTATTCCACCGGGTCTTCGACGGTGACTATCTTCACCTGCGGCTCGTTCAGGAACTTGAGCGCGGAATACAGCGTGGAGGTCTTGCCGCTGCCGGTCGGACCGGTCACCACCACCAGGCCGTGGGGGCGCTTCAGCGCGTGGGTGAGACGCGCGAGCAGCGCGGGCGGCATGCCGAGCTGGGCGAGATCGCGCACACCCTCGCTCTGATCCAGCAGGCGCATCACCACCGCTTCGCCGGTCTGCAGCGGCATGGTGGCAATACGTACGTCGATGTTGCGATCCGACACGCGAATGCTGAAGCGCCCGTCCTGCGGCAGGCGCTTCTCGGCGATGTCGAGGTTGGACATCAGCTTCAGGCGCTGTACCAGCGCGCTGGCGATACGCCGCTCGCCCAGCACCTGCTCGCGCAGCACGCCGTCGACCCGCATACGGATACGCAGCACCGCGTCGTCCGGCTCGATGTGGATGTCGGAGGCCTTGATCTGCACCGCGTCCTGGAAGAGCGAATGAAGCAGCTTCACCACCGGCGCTTCGCTCAAGTCGGCGCCGGCGGCGAGCTGGTCGACGTCGAAGTCGCTCTCCTTCAGTTCGTCCGACAGCTGTTCGGCGAGGCCCGAGATCTGGTCGCCCTGCCGGTAGACGCGATCCAGCACTTCCAGCAGTTCGTTCTCGCGCACCACCGCTATCTCGATGGTGCGATGGGTGATGCGCGTCAGCTCGTCGTAGGCGAAGAAGTTGGTCGGGTCGGCCATGCCGACCTGCAGCACCTGGCCGCGCTGTTTGAGCGCCACCACGCGAAAGCGTCGCGCGTGGACCTCCGGCACGAGCTTCACGGTGTCCGGTTCGAACTGGTAGTGCGCCAGTTCGACGAAGGGCACGTTGAGCTGCTCGGAGAGGAAGCTCAGCAGGCTGTCCTGGGTGAGGCTGCCGGTATCCACCAGCACCTGGCCGAGCTTGCGGCCGGACTTCTTCTGCTCGGCGAGCGCGAGTTCCAGCTGGTGGGAGGAGATGATCTTCTTCTCGACCAAGAGGTCGCCGAGTCGAATCTTGCGCGGTAGCGTCATGGCTGGGTTCCGAGGCGAGCGATTTCAGCGGCGGCATAGGCGTCCATGGCGGCCGACAGCGCGCCGGTCGTCCGCGCTTGCGTGAAGGCCGTGCGCGCCGCCTGGCGTTCGTCCTGCGCGGCGAGCGAGATGCCGAGTCCGATCCAGGCGCGGCCGTCTGTCGGGCTCGCCTCCAGCACGCCGCGCCAGGTGGCGGCCGCGGCGGCGTGGTCGCCGGCATGCTGTTCGAGCGCGGCGATGAACGCGTGGTAGGCGGGATCGCGCGCGACCGGTGGCGCGGCGGCCAGCAGGATGGCGAGCGCGCCGGCGGCGTCGCCGCGATCGAACAGCAGGTGGGCCAAGGTCTGCGCCAGTCGCGATGCGTGCGGCTGGGCGGCGAGCCCGCTGCGCAACTCGGCTTCGGCCACCGCCGTGCGGCCGGCGGCGAGCAGGTGGCGCACGTAGCGTTCGCGCATGCTCATGTCGGCGGGAGCGGCCAGCACCTGGGCGCGCAGGCGCGCCAGACCGTCTTCGACGTCGCCGCGTGCGATGGCTTGCTCGGCGCGCGCGAGCGCGCGCTGAGCGCCGTTGTCGGCCTGCGCGGCGCTCGGTGTGATGTGCATTTCGCCTAGCGTCTCTTCGGCGGGCGCCGGATCGTCGGCGAGCGGGGCGACCGCTTCGACCGCCGGCACCGGGGAAGTCGTGTGCGCCTCCGCGGGCCGCCAGTCGCGTTCGGCGGCGAGCAGGGCGGCGCGCGCATCGGGCATGGCGGGCGACGTCGTGCCAACCGACGGGGCAGAGGGTACGGCTTCGGCCGTACGGGTGGGCGCGACGTCCTGCGCGACCACGTTCGACGCGACCGGCGCGGGTGCAGCCGCCTGCGTCTCGCTCGGCGCCGGCGTCGAGGCGCGCGCCGCGGGCGGCGCGACTTTCGGTTCGGCAACGGGCGGCGTCTGTGTGGCAGGCAGCGCCAGCGGGATCTCGAGGGTATGCGGCGCGGGCGCGCGATCCGTGGCCCACAGCAGTGCCAGGGCCAGGAGCGAGACCGCCAGCAGGCACCAGGGCAGCAGGCGCAGCCACGGCGCGTCCGCGCCGCTCACCTCCGCGGGCAGCAGGTCGCGCAGCACCTGGTCGACCGCGCCGCCGCGGTGGCGGCGATCGAGATCGTGCAGCACCTGGTTGATGAGACTCATGCGCGTCCCACCAGGCCGCGCAGCCAGGTCATCGGACCGGGCACGCGCAGGCGCGGCCCGCCGCGCGCGTCGGCGGTGTCGGCGATCGCTTCGCGCACATGGCGCCTTGCGACCACCGCCTGGCCCTGGCCGTAGGCGCAGAGCAAGGCCTTGTGCGCGAGGATGTTCACCAGTCGCGGCACGCCGCGGCTGCCGTCCTGCAACGCGTCCAGCGCGCGGCGTTCGAACAGCTCGCCGTTGACGTGGCCGGCGACGGTCAGGCGATGGGTGACGTAGCGCGCGAGGCTGGCGCGACCGAGCGGCTTCAGCTCGCAGGCGAAGGTGATGCGCTGGCGCAGCTGGCGGATCGACGGCTGGTTCAGCGTCGCTTCGAGTTCCGGCTGGCCGAACAGCACGACCTGCAGCAGCTTGCGCTTCTCAGTCTCGAGATTGGTCAAGAGGCGCAGCGTCTCCAGTGTCGCGACCGGCACGGCCTGCGCTTCGTCCATGCACAGCACCACCTGGCGACCGGCCGCATGCAGCGCGAGCAGCGCCTCGGTCAGGCAGCGCATCAGCTGGTGCTGGGTCGCGCGCTTCGGGTACTCGACGCCGAGTTCGTCGGCGAGCGAAAACAGGAGGCTCGACGGCCGCAGGTAGGGATTGGGCAGGTAGGCGCTGGCGAAGTCGTCGCCAAGGCGCTTCAGCAGGGTGCGGCACAACATGGTCTTGCCGGTGCCCACTTCGCCCGTCACCTTGACGAAGCCTTCGCCGCCGCGCAGTGACACCAGCAGCACGTTCAGCGCGTCGTGGTAGCCGTCGCGCGTCATGAAATAGCTGGTGTCGGGCGTCAGGCTGAAGGGCAGCTCACGCAGACCGAAGTGTTCGAGATACATGTCACCCTCCTGGTGAATGCGCTCAGCGCTCGGGAAAGCCGAGGTTGCCGCCGACCTGGCGCGCGGCGATGTCGTCGAGGTTCCGTCCCAGCGCATCGAGTTCGCGGCGCGGTGCCTCGAAGGCCGCGGCCCAGTTGTCCGGCGTCTCGATCACCAGCGGGCGCAGCAGGATGACGAGTTCGCTCTTGCGCGACGCGGTCTGGCGGTGGCGGAACAGGCCGCCCAGCACCGGCAGTTCGCCGAGGCCCGGCGTCTTGGCATCGCGCTCCACGTCTTGGTTCTGCATCAGGCCGCCGATTACCACCAGCTGGCCGTTCAGCGCCTTCACGATGGAGTCGGACTCGCGCACCGTGGAGCGCGCGAGCGGCAGGGTCTGCTGTACGCCGCCGACGGTGATGTTCTTCTGCTGGTCCTGCACCTCGCTCACGCTCGGGTGGATGTGCAGCATCACTTCGCCGCTCTGGCTGATCTGCGGCGTGACGTCGAGCGCGATGCCGGAGAAGAACGGCGTCAGCTCGATGTTGGGCGTGGCGGTGGTGGCGGTGCCGGTGACGGTGGTGGTCGAGACGTCGGTGACGAAGAACTCGTCGGTGCCGACCTTGATCACCGCCTTCTGGTTGTTCATGGTCGAGATGCGCGGGCTGGACAGCACCTGCACGTTGCCCTGGGTCTTCAGGAGCTCGAGGAAGGCGCCGAAGTCCTTGCCCTGCAACGCGAGCGAGAACACGCCGCCGAAGCCGGAGGCCGGCAGGGCGAGGCCGGCCGCGCGTGGCAGCAGGGTGCTGAGGCCCTGGGTGTCGCTCGCGATCGGCGCGGCCGGGAACACCGTGCCGCCACCGGTCTGGCCGAGGGTGAAGTCGCCGATCACGCTTGCCCAGTTGATGCCGGACTGGAAGCCGTCAGAGAGTTCGACTTCGAGAATCTTGGCCTCCAGCACCACCTGGCGCTGGGCGATGAGCTGCGCGGCGGTGAGGAAGTGCTCGACCTCGCGCAGCGCGCTCGGCAGCGCGCGCACCACGATCACGCCGGACTGCGGGTTGACCACCACGCTGGTGCCCGCGCCCTCGCCGACGATGGCGCTGACCGAGGTGGTGAGTTCCTGCCAGAAGGAGGTCTCCGGCTGGCGCGTGATGATCTGCGTGCCGATGGCACTGCGCTGACCGTCGCGGCCGGCGCCGTTGCCATCGGTCGTGACGGGCGCGGTGTCGCCGTTCTGACCCACGCCCTGGTTGGCATCCTCGCGTCCACCGCGCTGCAGGGTGCCGGCGCTGACGAAGGTCGAAGACGCGCCGCTGCGGTTCATGTTCAGGTAGTTGATCTGGTAGACGCGTGCCTCGAGACGTGCCGGCATGATCTCGAAGCCGTAGGTGGTGCGCTCGAACTCGTAGCCGTAGACGTCGCGCGCGGCGGCGATCACTTCCGGGATGGTGACGTGCTTGAGACTCAACGAGATCTTGCCGCCGACGTCCGGATGCACCACCAGGTTGTAGCGCGTGCCGTCCACCAGGCTCATGAAGAACTGCCGGGCCGGGACTTCGTTCACCGAGATGTCGAAGCGCTGTTCGTCGCTCGGCGCGAGAGGCTTGGGCGCGTCCAGTTCGAGCTTCGGCACCAGCGCGCGCGTCACTTCCTCGGGCACCGGCACCGTCGCGGCCTGCGCGGCGGCGATCGTGTCGCGGGCGCTGTCCAGGTTGTCCTTGCGCGGCGGCGGGTTCTGGCAGCCGGCCAGCAGCAGAACGCAGAGCGCGGCCAGGGCCGCGCGGCGCTCAGCGGGAAACGGAACGAGAGTCCACATGACGTTTGATCTCGAGGGAGTTGAGACGCAGGGTGAGGGGACCGCGGTCGGTGGTGAGGCGCACGCTGTGCGGTTCGATACGTGCGAGGCGCGCGCCATCGAGCCGCTCGCCTAAGTGCAGCACGCTGCCGTTGACGATGGCGTGGGAGCGCGGTCCATCGAGCTTGATGGCGCTGAGCGCGTAGCTCGGCGCCGGCGCGTCGGCATCGTCTACGACCGTGGAGGGCGCGACGATGGCCGGGCGCATGGGGTCGGCGAGGGACGCGGCGTCGTCGGCCTGCGCCGACGCCAGCATGAGCGCGCCGACCAGCGTCAGCCAGGCACGAATGGCGGGGTGCGCGTTCATACGCCTATCCAGCCGCGGTCGAGGCTCACGGTGTAGACCACGATCGAGCCCTCGGCCGCCGGGTAGTCGCGGGTTTCGAGTTCGACGCGATCCCAGAAGAAGCCCCAGGGCAGGGTCTCCAGCGCGCGCAGGTAGGCGACCACGTCGGGGTAGCTGCCCTTGAAACGGATGCGGATGCCGTGGCGCCAGGCGCTTGGCTGCGTGGACGGGGCGGCCGCCGCGTTCGCCGGCGCGACTGCGGTGGCCGCAGTCCCCGAGTCGATCTGCGGCGCCAGCACGGGTTCGGCGCCGAGGCCTTCGAGCGCGACGAACTCGAGCTTGTCGAAGCGCTTCAGCACGGCCGACAGCACGGTCGCCATCTGCTCCTGCGACACCATGCGTCCGACCTTGGACTTGATCTCGCCTTCGACGCTCGCGAGTTCCGCGTTGCGCGCGGCGAGCGTGGCGACCACTTCGGCATCGGGATCGTGGCGCGCGGCTTCGAGCACCGCCTGGCTCAGCTGGTCGGTCTCGCGCAGTGCCGCGCCGAGCGTCTCCACCTCGCTCTGCAGGCGCACGCGCTCGGCGGTCATGGGCGCGAGCAGCAGCCCGTCCCACACCTTGACCACCACCAGGAGCAGCGCCGCCAGCAGCAGCACGCGCTCGTTCAGCTTGAGCGCGTCGACTCTTTCCAGCCAGGGCTTGAGCTTATCCATGCTCATCGGTCTGCGCGACGGTCGCGGCCTCCTCGGTGGTGATGGTGAAGCCGATGCCCTCGCGCGCATCGTCGTCGCGTTCGAGCTTGAGGCCGGAGAAACTCTTGCCCTGGAAGGCCGCTTCGCCGGTCAGTCGCTGCACGAAGTCGGGGATCAGCGCGGGCCGCAGCGCGCGGCCCTCGAGCGCGATGTGGCTGCCGCCATCGGCGATCGTGACGTGCGTCAGCCAGGTGCCGTCCACGTGCTGGCGGGCGAAACCGAGCAGGTAGGGCGACAGGCCGGACGTGTTGCTGAACGCGCCCTGGCCGAGCACGCCGGCCAGGGACCTGGCGCGCTCCATCTCGTTGCTGACCCGCAGCAGTTCCTGGGCGAGCAGCGGGTTGCTCTGTCGCGCCGGGTAGGCCTGGCGCAGGCTGTCGAGGCGCGCGTGGGCCGTGACCCGCGCGGCCGACAGGCGCGCGACTTCGGCGGTCAGCGTGTGCAGCCGCCAGTAGCTCCAGCCATACATGAGCGCGAGCGCGATCAGCGCGCCGCCCAGCATCTGCGCGAGCATGGTCGCGCCGAACACCTTGCGCGGCGTGCGGAAGATGGGCTGGTAGAGATTGACCGCCTGTCTCACAGCGCGACCTCCTCGCGCCTGAGCGCGCCGCCGATGGCGAACAGGCAGCGCGCCTGGGTGGCGGCGTCGAGCGGGTCGGACCCGGTCAGCATGTCGTTCAGATCCAGCGCGCGCACGGTCATGCCGAGCTGGCTGTGCAGGTAGCGGCACACCCCGTCCAGCGGCAGGCCGCAGGGCGCGAACACGATGCTCTGCACCGGCGCCTGGGAGAAGTGACGTTCGTAGTAGTCGAGCGAGCGCTGGATCTCGATGATCAGCGTGTCGAGCACGCCCTCGTTGGCCGCGCTCACGTCGACGCCATCGCCGAACAGGCGGGTGGTGCCGTAGTCGATGCGTCGCGAGAGGTAGAGCGCGCCGCGACGCGTGACGGTCATGAGCCCGCGCGCCGCGCCGAGCGCCAGGAGCGCCACGCCGTTGGCGTCCTCGGGCAGCAGTTCGGCCACGTTACGCAGCGCGAACTCCGGGATGTCGATGACTTCGAGCGCAAGGCCCGCGCCGTCGTGGAGCTCGGCCAGACGCTTGACGGCGGTGTCGCGCGCGGCGACGGCATAGAGCCGATTGCTGCGCGCACCGTCGGCCGCCGGCAGGTCGAACACGTCGATGACCGCGTCGTCGACGTGGAAGTCGAGCAGTTCGTTCAGGCGCCAGCGCACCGCCGCGCGCATCTCGGCGGGCGGCACTTCCGGTGCGTCGACCATCACCAGGCTGTAGTCGGCGGGGTCCAGCAGGCTCACGGTGTGCACGCCCTTGGCGCGCTTGTCACGCGCCAGCGCGGCGTAGGCCTGCGCGGTGTCACCCTGGGCGATGTCCTCCACCCAGCTGAGCAGCGGCGCGCCGTTCGCTTGCTGGCGCACGAGCGCCGCCGCGAGACCGCCGTCGTGGGCGGCGACCCCGAGCTTCAGCGAACCATCTACCTTGCGCTTGAACCAACGCACCCTCGCACCCTCCGATTCCCGGTCGGCGCACCCACGACAGGTGGGCGCCAACGGTGCTAGCGGCCGAAGGCGAACGTGACTTGAGTCACTTTCTCGCCCGCCTTAAGTCGGATGCGTGATAAGCAAGCGCCGAGCGCACGGTTTACCCTCGCGTGCGGCCGCTGCACACTCGCGGCTGCGCGCCGGGGCGGCGCTGGACGAGATCCCATGGGCGACAGGCAATTGCATCTCGGCGCGTTCATGCGCCCGGTCAGCATCCACACCGGCGCGTGGCGCTACCCAGGCGCCTGGGCGGACGCGAACTTCAGCTTTCCGCGCCTGAAATACCTCGCCCAGCGGCTGGAGCACGCCTGCTTCGACGCCTTCTTCATGGCCGATCACCTGGCGGTGCTGAACATGCCGATCGAGGCCCTGCGCCGCAGCGCCACGGTCACCTCCTTCGATCCGCCGACCCTGCTGCCGGCGCTGGCGGCGGTCACCGAGCGCATCGGCCTGATCGCCACCGGCTCCACCACCTTCGACTCGCCCTACCACCTGGCGCGGCGCTTCGCCGCCCTCGATCACCTGAGCGGTGGGCGCGCCGGCTGGAACATCGTCACGACCTCCAATCCCGACGCGGCGCTGAACTTCGGCCTGACCGAGCACATGGAGCACGACGAGCGCTACGTACGGGCGCGGGAGTTCTACGACGTCGTGACCGGGCTGTGGGACAGCTGGGCGGACGACGCCTTTATCCGCGACGCGCAGAGCGGCATCTACGTCGACCCCGAGCGCCTGCACGTGCTCGATCACCGTGGCAAGTACTACTCGGTGCGCGGGCCGCTGAACGTCGCGCGGCCGGTACAGGGCTGGCCGGTGATCGTGCAGGCGGGGGCGTCCGAGGCCGGCAAGCAGCTCGCGGCCGAGACCGCCGAAGCGGTGTTCGCCGGGGTCAGCGGCCTGCACGACGCCCGCGCGCTCTACGCCGACATCAAGGGCCGCATGCCCGCTGTCGGACGCGATCCCGAGCATCTCAAGATCCTGCCCGGCTGCTTCGTGGTGGTGGGCGACACGGTGGAGGAGGCGCGGCGCAAGCGCGCGCTGCTCGATTCGCTGGTGCACTACGAGAGCGCCATCGCCTCGCTCTCCATCGTGCTCGGCCACGATGCCTCGCGCTACGACCCCGACGGTCCGCTGCCGGACGACCTGCCGCCGTCCAACGCCTCGCAGAGCGGCCGCGAGCGGGCCATCGATCTCGCGCGCCGCGAGGGCCTCACCGTGCGCCAGCTGGCCCAACGCTTCGGCGGCTTCGCCGGCCTGTCCATGGTCGGCACGCCGGCCAGCATCGCCGACGAGATGGAGACCTGGCTGTTTGATGCCGGCAGCGACGGCTTCAACATCATGTTCCCGTGGCAGCCGGGCGGCCTCGATGATTTCGTCGACCGGGTGGTGCCGGAACTGCAGCGGCGCGGCCTGTTCCGTCGCCGCTACGCGGGCGAAACGCTGCGCGAGCACCTGGGCCTGCCGCGTCCCGCCAACCGCTTCTTCGCCTAGCACCGGCGCGCCGGTTTCGTTCGTATAAGACCCGTTCCGACAGGGAGTTTGCTTCGACCATGTCCATCCAGTCGCCCACGTCTCGCCGCCGTCGCGAGACATCCGCCCATCCGCGTGCGGCTCTGCGCGCGCCCCTGACCGCCGCGCTCACGTTCGGCCTGGCCGCGAGCGTCGCGGCGCGCGCCGAGGAGACGCCCGAGGACACCGTGGTGGTCACCGCCACCCGTGGCCAGTCGCAGTCCATTCTGAGCTCACCGGTGCCGGTCGACTCCATCGATCGCGACCAGCTGCGTTCCGCCGGCAGCTACGGCGCCGAGTTCGGCCAGGCGCTGCAATCCCTGGTGCCGTCGTTCAACTTCCAGCGCCAGTCGAATTCCGGCGCGGCCGACATCGTGCGCCCCGCGCAGCTGCGCGGCATGAGCCCGGACCAGGTGCTGGTGCTGGTGAACGGCAAGCGCCGCCACACCACCGCCGTCACCGGCATCGACGCCAAGGTGGGTCGCGGCACCGCGCCGGTCGACTTCAATTCCCTGCCGACCAACGCCATCGGTCGCGTGGAGGTGTTGCGCGACGGCGCGGGCGCGCAGTACGGCTCGGACGCCATCGCGGGCGTCATCAACGTGATCCTCGACGAGCGGCCCGAGGGCATCGAGACGCGCTTCAGCTACGGCGGTCACGTCACCGGCTTCGATCCGACCGGCGAGACCCTGACCGATGGCGGCACCTTCAACGCCAGCGGCTCGGCGGGCCTGCCGCTGCCCGGCAACGGCTTCCTGCGCACCGGCTTCGAGTACCGCGACCGCGGCGAGACCGACCGCGCGGGCCTGGACCAGGTGCCGTTCTTCGAGGACGCGGGCAACATCCCGCTGGTCGGCGGGCGGCAGAACTTCAAGCCCGGCGACGGCGCGAGCGAGGACGTCAACCTGTGGCTGAACAGCGGCATGGGTCTCACCGACAGCACCGAGCTGTACGGCTTCGCGACCTACAACCACCGCGATGCCGAGGGCACGGGCTTCTTCCGCTACCCGATCTCGAGCGCCAACCTGCGCGCGGTCTATCCCTTCGGCTACCGGCCGATCACGACCGGTGACAACGAGGACATCGCCGGCACCGGCGGCGTGCGCGGCGAGTTCGCGGCGTGGAACTGGGACGCGAGCCTGTCCTACGGCGTGAACGATTTCGAGAGCGGCGTGCGCCGCTCGCTCAATCCCGCGCTCGGCGTGACCAGTCCGACCGAGTTCCGTTCGGGCAACTACCAGAACGACCTGCTGAGCTTGAACCTCGACGTGAACCGCGGTTTCGCGGTGGGCCTCGCCTCGCCGCTGACGGTCGCGAGCGGCTTCGAATACCGCCACCAGGGCTTCGAGAGCCGCGCTGGCGAGCCGGCCTCGTTCGCCTCCGGTCCGCTGGCCGGTCCGCCGACCTTCGCCGCGATCGGTGCGCAGGCCGGCGGCGGTCTCCTGCCCGGCGAGGAGCGGGATCTGAATCGCGACGTGTACAGCGTCTACACCGAGCTCTCGGCCGACGTCGTCGAAAACGTGCTGGTGACGCTCGCGGGCCGCTACGAGAACGCGAGCGACTTCGGCGACTCCTGGTCCGGCAAGTTCGCCACGCGCTGGGAATTCGTGCCGGGCTACGCGCTGCGCGGCGCGGTGTCCAACAGCTTCCGCGCGCCGTCGCTGGTGCAGCTCGGTTTCGGTACCTCGTCGTCGAGCTTCGGCGCGGGCGGCATCCTGACCACCGTCAACACCCTGCCGGTGGATGACCCGGTGGCGCGTGCGCTTGGCGCGGACGACCTGGAAGCCGAGACCTCGATGAACTACAGCGTGGGTCTGACCGGCCAGCTGCCGCGGGACATCGCGCTCACCATCGACTTCTACCGCATCGACGTCGACGATCGCATCACCTTGAGCGAGCGCATCGACTGCGTCGCGCCGAACGTCACGCCGGATGCCGCCGCGCGCTGCGCGGCGCGCAACATCACCGCCGCCAACTTCTTCACCAACGCGGTCGACACCCGTACTCAAGGTGTGGACGTGGTCGCCACGCACGGCGAGCCGCTCGGGCGCGGCCACCTCGACGTGTCGGCGGCCTACGCCTACAACCGCACCAAGATCCAGAACATCAACGATCCCCTGATCGCTGGTGTGGTGCTGGTCGGCGTGGAGGAGAGCAACACGCTGGAGAGCGCGGCGCCGCGCCATCGCGCGATCCTCACCACCACCTGGAAGGACCAGGTCTTCAGCGTGCTGGGGCGCTTGACCTACTTTGGCGAGACGACCCGCGTGTTCAACTTCGGCGGCGGTTTCGAGCCCGAGCAGACCTACGGCGGCGAGTGGCAGTTCGATACCGAGCTCGCCGCGCGCGTGGCCCAGCACGTGGAACTCTTCGTCGGCGCGACCAACCTGTTCGACAACTACCCGGACAAGTCCATCGCCGACATTTCCTACTTCGGCAACCTGCCCTACGACGTGCTGTCGCCCATCGGCTTCAACGGACGCTTCGTGTATGCCGGCGCGCGGCTGGACTTCTAGGCGCGGGCTCGCGCTGGCGCTGCTCGTGTGCAGCGCCGGCGCGGCGGCGGACGGCGCAGCCTGCGCGCCGCCGGCGCAGCCCATGGCGCGCGTGCAGCTGCTCTTCGGCAGCACCATCGACGGCGAGCGCACGCTCGGCGAAGACGAGTGGCGACGCTTCGTCGACGAAGAGGTCACCCCGCGTTTTCCGGAGGGCCTGACCGAGCTGAGTGGTCACGGGCAGTGGCGTCGACCGGATGGCGTGATCTCCCACGAACCGTCGCGTGTGCTGCTCATGTGGTACACGCCGGGCCAGGACCGCGGCCGCGACATCGAGGCGGTGCGCGAGGCCTACAAGACCCGGTTCAAGCAGTTGTCGGTGATGCGGGTCGACGGGATGGACTGCGTGTCGTTCTGAGCGAGGGTGCTTGTGCGCCGTGCATGGCCGGTTGAAACCGGCCCTACAGAGCACTGAAACGCCTGGGCTGTGCAATGTAGGGCGGGTTTCAACCCGCCATGCAAGGCGCCCGCGGCAATGTCGGTGTCAACGCCGGTACGACGCCCCCACGTGCGGCGCGCTCAACTTAGGCCCCTTGCCGAACAGCTTCTCGCGCAGCGTGCCGGCGCGGTATTCGCGCTGGTGTACGCCACGGCGCTGCAGCTCCGGCACCACCAAGGCGACGAAGTCTTCGAAGGTCTCGTGCGCGACGACGTAGGTGAGATTGAAGCCGTCCACGCCGGTCTCCGCCTGGAACGCCTGCAGGCGGTCCGCGATCTCCACCGGCGTGCCGACCGCGAGCGGCCCGCGACCGCCGATGCCCACCCACTCGGCGATCTCGCGCACCGTCCAGCGGCGCGTGGGGTCGGCCTTGGTGAAGGATTCGAGTGCCGAGCGGTTGGCGTCGCGCTCGCTGTACTCGACCACGTCGTTCTCGGCGAGCGCACCTAGATCGACTCCCGTCCAGCCCGACATCAGCGCGAGCGCGCCGTCCAGGCTGACGTGCCCGCGGCACTCGGCGTACTTGTCCTCGGCCTCAGCCTGGGTGGGCGCGGTGATGGCGGTGAACATCGCGTAGATGAGGATGTCCGCCGGATCTCGCCCCACGGAGACTGCGGTGGCGCGAATGTCGTCCACGTAGGACTTCACGATGGCCGGCGTCGGGCCGTTCACGAACACGCATTCCGCGTGGCGCGCGGCGAAGGTCTTGCCGCGCGCCGAGGCGCCGGCCTGGTAGAGCAGCGGCGTGCGTTGCGGTGACGGTTCGCACAAATGAATGCCCGGCACCTGGTAGTTCGCGCCGTGGTGCGCGATGGGATGCACCTTGGTCGGGTCGGTGAACACGCCGCGCGCGCGGTCGCGCACCACCGCGTCGTCCTCCCAGCAGCCTTCCCACAGCTTGTAGCAGACCTCCATGTATTCCTCGGCGAGCTCGTAGCGGTCGTCGTGCGCCATCTGCCGGGTGAGGCCCATGTTGCGCGCCGCGCTGTCCAGGTAGGAGGTGACGATGTTCCAGCCGACGCGCCCGTCGGTCAGGTGATCGAGGGTCGACATGCGCCGCGCGAAGGGATAGGGATGCTCGTAGGTCAGCGCGCAGGTCACGCCGAAGCCCAGGTTCGAGGTGACGCCCGCCATCAGCGGCACCAGGAGCAACGGGTCGTTCACCGGCACCTGCACCGCGTCGATCAGCGCCGCGTCGGCGGTGCCGCGAAAGACGTCGTAGACGCCGAGCACGTCGGCCAGGAACACGCCGTCGAAGCAGCCGCGTTCGAGCGTGCGTGCCAGCGAAGTCCAGTAGTCCGCATGGCGGTAGCGCGCGGAGTTGTCACGCGGGTGGCGCCACAGGCCGGTGGCCTGGTGGCCCACGCAGTTCATGGCGAAGGCGTTCAAGCGGATGGGTTTCTGCATGGGGCGAGCATAGCGCAGCCCGCCGTCGTCCTCGCCCTTGGCGGCCGCGCCGGCGCGTGGCGCCGGCGTCGGCAGCGAGCGCTGCGCGCGCTCAGGTGCGCGCCAGCAGTTCCTTGACCGCCTTGGTCAGCGCTTCGTTCGGCTTGCGCTCCAGCATCTTCTCGAGCAGCGCCTTGGCTTCGGCGTTGCGCTTGGCGCCAAGCAATGCTTCCGCCTGGTGCAGCTGGTAGGTGGGGTTGTCAGGGCTGGCCTTGATGACCTTGTCCCACAGCCCGAACGCTTCCTCGTGCTTGCCCTGCTGGGCCAGGATGACCGCCATGGTATCCATCACGGCGGGCTGGTTGGGTTCGCGGGCCAGGGCCTGCCGCGCATAGTCGAGCGCTTCGGCCGGGGCCTTTTCGCGCAGCAGCCAGGCGAGGTTGTTCATCGCGACCGTGTTGGTCGGCTCGACCGCCAGCAGCCGCTTGAAGACCTCGATGGCCGCCGGTTCGTCCGCGGCCCGCAGCAGGAATTCGCCCAGCGTGTAGAGCGACGGCGGATCCTTGGGACGCTCGGCGACGAAGCCTTCGAGCACGGCGCGCCCTTCGCCCGTGTGACCGGCGGCCGCGTGGGCCTGCGCGAGCCCGACCGCGGTCGGGAGCGAGGGCCGCAGCTTGTAGGCCTGGTTGAGCGAGACGACGGCGTTGGTCGCATCGCCCTGGGCGAGGCGCACCTGGCCCTGCAGGTACACGGCATCGGCGTTGCCCGGATCGCTCTTGACCATGCGGTCGACGAGCGCGGCGGCCTCCGCCAGCTTGCCACGCTTGAGCTCCAGCCGGGCGAGCGCCAGTGCCGGTGCGATGCGGAACGGCTCGATGTCGAGCGCGCGCCGCAGCGCGGCCTCGGTGGCGTCTTCGTCGCCCGTCGCGGCCTGGGCCTGCGCCAGGGCGAACTGCACCTCGTCATCCTTGGGATTGCTCTGGGCAAGCTTGCCGAGCACGGCGACGGCATCCTTGGGCCGCTCGGCGCGCATGTAGGCGGTGGCGAGCTGGCGCGCGAACTCGCCCTGCTTCGGCACCATGGCCAGGCCTTCCTCGAGCGTGGCGATCGCCTCGTCGTTGCGCTTGGCGGCAGCCAGGAGGCTGTACAGGCTGAGTCGAGGGCCGGCCACCTTGGGCTGGAGCGCGAGCACCTGCCGGAGCGTGGCCTCGGTGGCCGCCAGGTCGCCGCGGCGCCTATCGATTTCCGCCAGCACCATCAGCAGGCCGATGTGCTTGGGGTTCTGCTTGAGGCCGTCGGCGACGACCGCGCGGGCCTCGTCCAGCTTGCCTTCGGCGACGAAGCTCAGCGCCAGGTTGTTGGTTGCCTCGCCGAAGTCCGGTTTCAAGGCCAACGCCCGCTGAAAGGCCTCGCGCGCCTTGTCCGCCGCGCCGCGCTGCTGGTTGGCCATGCCCAGCAGGTTGTGGGTCAGCGCGTCCTTCGGATCGGCGCTCAGGAGCGCGTTCAGCAGGCTCATGGCCTTGTCGGTGTCGCCGCGTTCGAGCGCGCGCGCCGCGTCGAGATGCTTGTCGTCGGTGGAGCTCGACGTCTCGGCGGGCGCCTCGGCGGCTGTCTCCTCGGTGGTCGAGGGCACGACCGTGCCGAGCCCGATTTGCACGAAGCTGGCGGGCAGGGTGGCGCCCTGCCTCTCACCGCGAGCCACCTCAGCCGCCACTTGCTGGGCGTCGCCGCTCTCGAGCGCCGAATTCAGCGCAGCTGCCATCTTGCCGAGGGTGTCCGCGCCCGTCACGGATTGCAGCGTGGCCATGCCGGCCTTGTAGTCCTGTTTCCTGGCCTGCACCACCGCGAGCAGCAGTTTCGCTTCACGCAGGAAAGGCATGGCGACCGCGGCCTTGTTGGCGTACTGCTCGGCCTGCTCCAGCTTGTCCTGGCGCAGCAGCACCACCGCCAGGTAGAGCATGGAGGGACCGTGCTGGTCATAGCGGGCGAGGGCGGTCTCGAACGCGGTGCGCGCGTCCTCGTTGGCGCCCTTCAGGAGCGCGCTGAGACCCTTCACGTACTCGACGTAGGGATGGTTGTTGTCGACCTTCTGGGCCGCGGCGGCGATGTCGCCGTCCGCCTTCTCGTTCTCGTTCCGCGCCAGCCGCACGACGGCGCGACTCAGCAGTTCGTAGGCGTTGTTGGGTCGCGCGGCGATGGCCTTGGTGTAGTAGTCCTCGGCCGCGCTCAGGTCACCCTGGATACGCTGGGCGTCACCGAGCAGGGAGAGCGCGGGCGCGTATTTGGGGTCGATGGCGATGGCCTTGTTCAACCATGCCATGGCCTTGGACGCGTCCTGCTGGGCGCTCAGGCGGGCGAGGCCGACCATCGCATCGAGGCACTTGGGATCCTGGGCGAGGGCCTGGTCGAAGCGCTCGCGCGCGGTCTGCCAGGCACGTCCGCCGGCGGCGCAGTCGCCGCGCGCGCTGGTCAGCGTCGCACGGTCCGCGGCCGGCAGCGCGGCGAAGGCCTCGGGCGTCAGGCTGGTCGACACCAGCGCGTCGAGCTTGTCGCAATCGCCCCCGAGGGCATAGGCCCGCCCCAGCGAAGCGGCGACCTGGGGCAGCGGCAGGCCGTTGCGCTGGGCGCGCTCGAATTCTCCCTGCGCCGCCTTGGCCACCTCGTTCGCGAGGTAGATCTGCCCGAGCAGGAAGCGGCCTTCAGGATTTTCCGGTTCCGACTTCAGAAACTGCTTGGCCTGGACTTCCGCGGTGGCGAGGTCCCCGCCGGAGAAGGAAGTGCGAATGGAGGCCAGGTCCGCGCCGCCGGAACTCTTGCTGCAGGCAGCCATGAGGGCGACGGTCAGCATCAGGGCGTGGCGCGGTTGCGGCCGCGGCCGCGACGGGATGGTGGTGATCACTGGTGTCCTCTCGCATGAATCCTGTAGCGAAGCAGTACTGCGGTTCGCCTCGATGGGCTCGGTCCCGCGCCGCTCTGCCTGGGGAGCGCGCATACGCGCCGTGGCGTCATTGTCCAGGGCGCGTGGGGAAAAGGGTATCGGCAGCGTGCGCCGATGCAACAGGGGCCGCAGAACGGACCGGGCCACGGGGGCCGGTTCGTGCCGCGCGGGGCGGACGTTGCGAGACCCTCGCGATGAGGGCGCGAGGCGCACAAAAAAAAGCGGCGCCCCGTGGGGCGCCGCTCGATACTCGTCATGGCAGGGTCCGCGGGTTGCCCCGCGGACCGGCCCGGCGAACTTACGCGCGCTTGCGGCGGCGCAGGTTCAGACCGGCGCCCAGCAGGCCGAGGCCCAGCAGGCTCACCATGCCCGGCTCCGCGACGGTGAAGGCGCGGCCCGGGTCGTTGCTACGCAGGCCGACGATGCCGTTTGCCGGATCCGACCAGGCCGGCAGCAGGTTGAAGAACGTGCCGAATCGCAGGTCGCGCTGCTCGCCCAGTTCGCCAAACGCGCCGTCACCGTCGGTATCGACGTGGAACCAGTTGCCATTCAGCGCCGGCGCCCACGCACCGTCAGCTCCGTCGATCTTGCCGTCGTTGTTGATGTCAACCACGTCGGCGAAGAACTGTGCCAAACCCTGGCCGTCCGGCGAGGTGAGCGAGGTCGGGTCGATGTCGCTGCGCAGGGTGTTGAAGTTATCACCGTTGATGATGCCGGGCTTGAACTGCAGACGCACCACCAGCTGCCCGTCGGTGAACTTGCCCGCCTGGTTGGCCGCCGTGCGGCTGGTCGGCGAGAAGCCACCGTTCAGGTCATTCTGGTCAATGTCGTCGGTCGCGGCGTCTTCCCAGTAGATGTCGATCCAGCCGCCGGTGGCGGTGGTCTGACCGGTGAGGGAGATGCCATAAAAGATGCCGCTAATCTGCCCCTGGTTAGTGACAATGTCACCAATGACAGGGAAGGTCGAGATGTCCGCGATACCGTCGTCAGCGAAGAAGGTGGTGCCTCCGGCGATGTCCCTGTTCGGAACGGTAACGCCGCCGCGCTGCATGGACGAAATGTTGAACACGCCCCAGTTGCCTTCAGAGGCCGGGGTGTCCGGAATGTTGTCGCCGGTGACGTCGATGCTGCCGCCGGGCACCACGATGCCGTTGGTGCCGCTGACCTGCTCCAGGTTGTTGAACTGGAAGTAGATCGGCGCGGCCGGGGGCAGCGTGATCGGGGCCGCTTGGGCGGCGCCGGCACCGAGAGCCAGGGCGATGGCCGCGGAGGTGAGGGTCTTGCGCATTGGATAGCTCCTAATTGCTCTTTCTGGTGCCTGCTTCGGCAGGCTTCCCGAACACTGGCGCCGCTCTTCGTGGCCCGGGTATTCGCATGGCGGACATTAGGCAAAAGCTGGGCCAGAATTGAAATCTTCCCCCTGGCCAATGGCTTAGGGCTGCTTAACGGGGGTTAACAATCTCGCCGACCCCAAAGTGTAAAGTCCATTGACAGCTTGTCGGGCGGGATCTCCGGGCTTGCTCGGCCGTGTAATCGGGCGAATCAATATAAGCTCCTGTATTAGCGAGACATTCCTCCGCGACCGAGGCGCTGGAAGGGCTGTCTCGCCGGTGTAAATTCCATTGACACCGCTTCTGACGGGGAACGTGACGTGGTTCGCAGGAGCTCGGTGTTCGCCGCCAGTGTGGCCAAAAATTTCAGGCACTTGCGCTTGTCCGTCCACTTTACCGACAGGGCCCGGGCACGGCCTCGGGGCCGTCACGCACTCTGCGGCACGCCGGGGAAGATGCCGGCCAGCGAGCGATAGTCCTTGCGCGTTGCTCCCGCCAGTTCCGCACCCTGCCAGCGCGCCTTCGAGCCCTGGTCGCGGGCCGGCAGCCAGTGGCATTGATAGAGCCTGAGCAGGCGCGAGCGCCGATGCACGACGGCTTCGCCGAAGGCGCTCTCCAGCGCCTGGGAGAGTTCGTCGAACCCCCAGGAGGCGATCAGGGAGTTCTGCGAGTCCAGCTGGAACTCGCGGGCCGCGGTGGGCGTGAAGATGCGCGGGAAGACTTCCGGTGTCGCCGGGTGATTGGGGCGCACGTGGTCGAACACCCAGACCGCGCAGCCGGTGGCCTTACGGACCGCGGCCATCTGCGCGAGGCAGGCCGCCAGGTGCGCGGCGCTCGGCAGGTGATGCAGGGCAAAGATGGTGCTCACCATGTCGACCTTGGCCGGCAGTTGGGCGGCGAAGTCGGTCATGTCACCTTCGACGAGGCTCACCCGCTCGGCAAGGCCGCGGGCGGTCAGCGCCCGCCTGCCTGTGGCGACCATGGGCGCGGAGAGGTCGATGCCGATGATGTTAAGGTCGGGCCGGCAGTTGGCGAGGTAGCCGAGGTACTGCCCCGAGCCCGACCCTAAGTCGACGACCGTGCCACCCTCCGGCAGCAGCGCGTGCATGGCGAGCGCGTTGAAGTGATAGACGGGGATCAGGGGGCCCTCGCCCTGGCCGTGAAAGGCCTCGACGTTGGCTTCGTCGTCCATGACCGCGGCCGGCTCGGGGCGGCGCTGGACCTGCGGTGCACTGAACCATTCCTTGACCAGCATGCCGAGTAGCGAGCTCATGAGTGGGATCTCCGCAGGATTGCCGACAAGATTCGACGAGCTTCGCGTCGGAGTCCAGAGGCTTGCGCACCCCGGCGCGTCATTGCCCTGTTATCAGCGCCCTGCAGGCCATTCATGACGAGACGTCAAAGCCTGTACGTGGGCTCGAAGCACGGTATATGCTCGATTGGGGAATGACTGGACGGGAAGCGCGGTGCTGAAGGTCGACATCAGCGAGAATGAGCAGTCGCGGGACGCCACCGTGCCCGGCGCACAGGACCGCGCCCTGCTCGTCGCCCAGCTCCTCGGCACCCTCGCCATCATCGCCTTCCTGCCCGGCAACGCCGCCAAGGCCGGTGCCCTGCTAGTCCTGTGGGCCGCCACCTTCCGCCGCATCGAGTTCAAGGAAGTTGTCTTGGTGGTCGGCGTGTGCTGCTTCTTCACCGTCATGAACGCGATGTCGCTCGCCCAGGGCATCTTCAGCTTCACCGAGCCCGATGTTCTCGGCATGCCGGTCTACGAACTCTTCATGTGGGGCTTCTACATCCTCCACACCAAGCGGATGCTGGGCGACGCCCCGCCGGCGCCCTCGCGCGTGGCCTGGGGCCTGGCGCTCGCCTACTCGGCGGCCTTCGCCGCGATCAAGGACGCCCAGGTCCTGCTGATGGTGACCGGCACCTTGCTCGCCATCGCGGTATTCCTGTTCCACACGCGGCGCGACCTCGCCTTCCTCGGCTACATGGTGCTGCTCGGTGCGCTCATCGAGTACACCGGCGTCGGCAGCGGGCAGTGGACCTACCCGGGCGCGCCTCTCGGCGGCGTGCCACCCTGGTTCGTCACCCTGTGGGGCGGCGTCGGGCTGTTCTTTCATCGCCTGATCCTGCCGCTCATGGCGCCGCGACCGAGCCCGGTCCTGGCCTGAGCCCACACCGATGACCAGTCCAGACGCGGCCCCGTCCCCTTCATCGGGCCTTCCGGCCGCATTGTCGGCCTGGGCCGCGCTGCTCGGCGCCGAACACGTGCTGGACGGCGCCGCCGCGAGCGGCCGCTACGGGGCCTGCACGCTCAGGCCGGGGCGTATCGTCAGCGCCGCGCTGCGGCCGGGCTCGGTGGACGAGGTCGTTCGCGTGCTCGCAATCGCCGGCCAGCATGGCGTCGCGCTCTACCCGGTCAGCACCGGCAACAACTGGGGCTACGGCAGCGCCAACCCGCCGCGCGCGGGAAGCGTGGTGCTCGACCTCTCGCGCATGAACCGCATCGTCGAGATGGACGAGGAACTCGGCTTCATCACCGTGGAGCCGGGCGTGACGCAGGGACAACTCCATCAGTACCTGCGCGAGCGCAACCTGCCGTTCCTGGTGCCGGCCCACGGGGGCGGGCCCGATTGCAGCCTCATCGGCAACGCCGTCGAGCGCGGCTACGGCATCACGCCCTACGCCGATCACTTCGCCGCGGTGATGGCGCTGGAGGCCGTGCTGCCCGATGGCCGGGTGTACCGCTCGGGCCTCGCCGAGGCCGGCGGCACGCTCGCCGACAAGGCGTTCAAGTGGGGCGTAGGACCCTATCTCGACGGACTCTTCACGCAATCCGGCTTCGGCATCGTCACGCGCATGACCATCGCGCTCGCGCAGCGGCCCGAGTCCACCATGGCGTTCTTCTTCAGCCTGGCCGACGACCGCGATCTGGAAGAGGCCGTGCTGCGCGTGCGCGATACCTTGCGCACGGTGAGCGGCGTGGTCGGCTCCGTCAATCTCATGAACCGGCGGCGCGTGCTGTCGATGATGGTGCCCTACCCGCGCGAGCAGGTGCCGCCGGGCGGCATCGTGCCGGCTGCGCTCATCGAACGCCTCGGCCGTCATCATCAGGTGCTGGCCTGGACCGGCGCCGGCGCGCTGTACGGACCCAGCAGCGTGGTGGCGGGCGCCAAGCGTGCCGTCGCGCAGTGCCTGAAGCCGCTGGTCAAACGCCTGGTGTTCGTCTCCGGCGAACGGCTGCGACCCGCCAAGGCGCTGGTCGAGGCCGTGCCCATGCTGGCGCGCGGGCGGCTCGGCAACATCGTCACGACGCTCGACAAGACGCTGCGGCTGCTGGACGGCGAGCCGAGCGACATCGCGCTGCCGCTCGCCTACTGGAAGACGCCGGCGCGCCGGCCCGCCTCGGGCGACATGAATCCCGCGCGCGATGGCTGCGGGCTCCTGTGGTACGCGCCGCTGGTGCCGATGAAGGCCGCCATCGCGCGGAGCTTCGTCACCATGGCGGAGTCGGTATGCGTGAAGCACGGCATGGAGCCGCTGATCACGCTGACCAGCCTCTCCGATCGCTGCTTCGACAGCACCGTGCCGCTGCTCTTCGACCAGGACGACGCCGGCGAGACCGCGCGCGCCCATGCCTGCCTCGAAGAACTGCTCACCACCGGCCAGCAACTCGGCTTCTCGCCCTATCGCGTCGGCATCGAGTCCATGGCGCACGTGGTGCGGCCGGACACGACGTTCTGGCAGCTCGCGGGCGAATTGAAGCGCACAGTCGACGCCGGCAACCTGCTGGCCCCCGGCCGCTACTCGCTGGATTAGTCGCCGGTGTTCACGCGCTGCTCCAACACCGAGTGCCAGACCGCGTTTCGCGTGACCGCGCTGACCTTGCGCCAGTCGATGGGCATGGTCCGGTGCGTCAAGTGCCGCACGGTTTTCAATGCGCTCACCACGCTGGAGGAGAAGCGGCCCGAAGGCGTCGTCATCCCGATCTCCGAGCAGCTGCCCTTCGAGCAGATCGGCGATCGGCTGGTGTTCGATCCGCGCATGCTGTCGAACTCCGGGCGTTTCCGCGTCAAGCCTGGCGGCGGGCTGGAGGTGGAGGGCGGCAACGGTCTGCCGCCGCCGCCGGACGAGCGCGAGGCGGCGGACGCCGCGCGCCGCGCGAGCGAAGAGCAGGACGACCTGCAGGACGAGGACGATTTCGCCGCGCGGCGGCAGCGCCGCATCGCGACCGTCTCCAGCCAGTTCGACATCCCGCATTTCGACAAGTACGAGCCCTCGGCGGAGAAGGAAGCCGCCCACGCCGGTGGCGTCGACCTGCCGATGGCGGTGCGCGATTTCCTGCACGCGCTGCGCAACCTCGTGCGCCATCGGCGTCGCACCGGCATGGGCCTGACCGCCATCTCCTTCGGCGTGCTGGCGCTGATGCTGGCCGGCGGCTTCATCGAGTGGAACAACTGGGCGCTGCGTGAATCGACCATCCAGTCCCACCTCGGTCACATCCAGGTGATGCGGCCGGGTTTCCTGAAGGACGGCGAATCCGATCCGTTCTCCTTCCTGCTGCCGCAGGAATCCGAAGTGCTGGACGCGCTCGCGAAGCTACCGGAGGTGGAGGCGGTGGCCCCGCGTCTCGAGTTCTCCGGTCTGGTGAGCTTCGGCGAGACCACGGTGTCCTTCCTCGGCGAGGGCGTACTGCCCGAGGAAGAGAACAAGGTCTCGCGCTGGGTGCGCATCATCAAGGGCGAGAATCTATCGAGCGCGAAACCGAAAGGCATCATCGTTGGCAAGGGGCTCGCCGACAATTTGAAGGTCGGGCCGGGCGACAAGGTGGTGCTGCTGGGCTCCTCGGGCTCCGGCGGGCTGGGCGCGGTGGAGGGCGAGGTGGTCGGCATCTTCCAGACCACCAACAAGGCCTTCGACGACGCTTCACTGCGCGTGCCGCTGGACGTCGCGCGCCAACTCCTGCAGGTGGAGGGCGCGCATCGCTGGGTGGTGCTGCTGAAGGACACCTCGCTCACCGACTCGGTGCTCGAGACTCTGCGCGAGCGCTTCAAGGGCGAAACCGATCTCGAGTTCGTGCCCTGGCTGGACATGGCGGACTTCTACAAGAAGGTCGTCGTGCTGTTCTCCGCGCAGATGAACCTCATCCGCTTCATCATCGCGCTGATCATCGTGGTCAGCATCTCCAACACGCTGTTCATGAACGTCATGGAGCGCACGTCTGAGATCGGCACGCTGATGGCGGTGGGCCTGAAGCGCAAGAAGATCATGAGCCTCTTCGTGCAGGAGGGTTTCATCCTCGGCCTGGTCGGCGGCATCGTCGGCGCCGTCGCCGGCTGGATGCTGGCGGAGGTCATCTCGCGCATCGGCATTCCCATGCCGCCGTCTCCGGGCATGGATTTCAGCTTCGAGGGCGAGATCATGGTGACCGTGCCGCTCGCGCTCGGCGGCGTGCTGCTCGGCTTGGTGGCTACCGTGCTGGCCAGTCTCTACCCCGCGCGCAAGGCCTCGCGCCTGGAGATCGTCGATGCGCTCCGCCATGCGCGCTGAGTTCGAACGGGAGCGGGGAGGCGCGCCATGCTGAGGCTCGCCTTCCTGAATCTCTTTCGCCACAAGGTGCGGACGCTCATCACCCTGGTGTCCATCGCCTTCGGCGTGGCGGCGCTGATCCTGGCCGGCGGCTTCGTGGAGGACATCTTCATCCAGCTGCGCGACGCCACCATCCATTCGCGCACCGGCTACCTGCAGCTCTACCGCGCCGGTTACTTCGAGTTCGGTCGGCGCGAGCCCTACGACTACCTCATCGACTCGGCGCCGGCGCTGGTGCCGAAGCTTCTGAAGCAGCGCGACACGGTGGACGTGTTGCAGCGGCTGAACTTCACCGGGCTCCTCAACAACTCCAAGGTCGACCGCTCGATCATCGCGGAGGGCGTGGAGCCGGACAAGGAAGCCAGGCTCGGCAGCTTCATCAGCATCATCGCCGGCGAGCAGCTGAAGGACTCGGACGAGAACGGCATGCTGATCGGCGAAGGCGTGGCCAAGTCGCTGCAGCTCGCGCCCGGTGACTTCGCCAACCTGGTGGCAACCACCACCGATGGCAGCATGAATACGCTGGAGGTGCGCATCGTCGGCGTGTTCCGCTCCTTCTCCAAGGACTTCGACGCGCGCGCGGTACGCGTGCCGCTGACCACCGCGCAGGAACTGCTGAACACCCAGGCGGTGCACAGCCTGGTGTTCTCGTTGAAGGACGTCAGCGCCGTCGACGGCGTGGTGGCCTGGCTGAAGCGCGGCCTGCCGGCCAAGAAGTACGAGATCAAGACCTGGCTGGAACTGGACGACTTCTACCAGAAGACCGTCGCGCTCTACGACCGCCAGTTCGGCGTGCTGCAGGTGATCATCTTAGGCATCGTGCTCCTCAGCGTCGCGAACAGCGTCAGCATGACCGCCAACGAGCGGGTGGGGGAATTCGGCACGCTGCGCGCCGTCGGCCACACCTCGGGCTACGTCTACCAATTGCTGCTGGTCGAGAACACCATCCTCGGCGTGATGGGCGCGAGCATCGGGCTCGGGCTCGGCGTCGGCCTCGCGCTTCTGATCTCGAAGATCGGCATTCCCATGCCGCCGCCGCCCAACGCGAATGCCGGCTACACCGCGCTCATCCGCGTGCTGCCGATGACGTGCGTGGTGGCGTTTCTGATCGGCTTCGCCGCGACGGTGATGTCGGCCGTGCTGGTCTGTCGCGGGCCGACGCGGCGCCCCATCGCCGAGGCGCTGCGTCAGAACATCTGAAGCGAGCGGTCCTCAGCCGCCCAGCTTGCGCAGGAAGTCCTTGGCGAAGAACTTGTCCGGGATGTCGCGGAGCGTCAGCGAGGTGTACTCCAGCACCGATTCTTCGCCCTTCTTCAAGGCGTCCTTCAGCACCAGCTTCGCCGGGCGCATCGCACCGCCCATGTTCTTGTAGTCGCTGTAGATGCCGGTCTTCATCAGCCGCCCGGAGAGGGTGTAGAACTCGACCTTGTAGGGCCGGAAGTTCTGCGCGTTCACCCAGTACAGCACGCGGTTGTAGGTCACGCCCTTGTGCGCGGCGATGAGTTCGAGCACCTGGTAGTCCTGGCCGTCGATGTTTTCCGTGCGCAGCAGCTTGGCGTTGTAGTCGCCGGCGAAGTTGGCGCGCGCGAGATCGCCGTTCGCCACCTGCCCGGTCAGGCGCTGCGACAGCGGCAGGCGCACCGGCTGCGAGACCGAGGGCAGGAACAGCCACAGGTCGGCGCCCTTCAGCAGCATCACCTGGCCCTTTTCGGTGGCCGGCGCCATGGTGCGCACGATGCTGTTGTCGTGGCCTTTCTGCAGCACCTGGTATTCGTGCAGCGAGGGCGCGCCCTTGCTCTTGGTCGAGGTCACCTTGACCGCGATCTGAAAGGCGCTGGTGGGAAAGCGGATGGCGTCGGCTTTCTCGACGATGGCTTGCGCGTTGGTCTCGGCGGCGTGGCTCGCGCCGGGCAGCGCGAGCGCGAGCATGAGCAGCGCGGGCAGGAAATTGCTTCTCGGCATGATGGTGTTCGGTTCTCGTCTGATCGTAGGAGGCCGCGCGGCGCGGCCGCTTCTGGTTAAATTCGTGTGGGTTCTATGCTAGCATCGAAGTCGCTCGGCTTTTCAAAGGCTTAGAGTAGATATTCAAAGTTCGTCCGGGCCTCGGGGCGGCGTGGACGACCCTGTTTCCCATGGACGCATCCTGGATCGCCGGCCTATGAGCGTAGTACGCGTCGAGCACGTCTCCAAAGAGTACCAACTGGGTAAGCAGACGGTGCTCGCGCTGGACGACATCTCCATGGTAGTCGCCCCCGGCCGCTTCCTCGCCATCGCCGGACCTTCCGGCAGCGGCAAGACCACGCTGCTCAACATGATCGGCTGTATCGACACGCCCACCCGCGGCTCGATCTTCATCGGCGACGAGATGGTGAGCGGCAAGACGCCCGACGAACTCGCCGAACTGCGCTCTTCCACTCTCGGCTTCGTGTTCCAGACCTTTAATCTGCTGCCGGTGCTGTCCGCGTGGGAGAACGTCGAATACCCCATGCTGCAGCGACGCGACATCAGTCGCGCCAACCGCCGCGCACGGGTCGATCACTACCTGAACGTGGTGGGGCTTTCCGCCAAGGCCAAGCATCGGCCGAACGAACTCTCGGGTGGTCAGCGACAGCGCGTCGCCATCGCCCGCGCGCTGGCCGGCGGGCCGAGCATCGTGCTCGCCGATGAACCCACGGCCAATCTCGACTCGAAGACCGGCGAGAGCATCCTGGTGCTCATGAAGCAGATCAACGAGACCGAGAAGACCACCTTCATCTTCTCCACCCACGACTTCCGCGTGATGGAACTCGCCGACCGCGTGGTCAGCGTGGCCGACGGCCGCCTGGTGGTGTGAGCCCGTCCGCCCGCTAGCGGGTGATCGCGACAAGCACGCTGCACGGCGCGTGCTCGATCAGCGCGGGCGAGGTCGAGCCGCGCCACCAGCGCTCCGCCCAGCTGTCCAGGTGCTTGTGGCCGACGACGATGAGGTCGGCCTCGATCTCGCGCGCGTAGCGCGTGATCTCCTCCACCGTGTCACCGACCAGCAGCACCCCCTTGGCGGTGACACCGGACGCCGCCATCTTCGCCACGCCCTCGTCCAGGATCGCCTGGTAGGCCTCGCGCTCGCGCTCGGTCTCCGGCGCGACGAACACGCCGCCTTCCATGCTGCCGACCAGCAGCGATGAGGCATTCGGCATCACCGCCACCAGCGCGAGATCCGCGTGGCTCCACTGGGCGATGTCGACGCTGTCCAGCAGGGCCTTCTGCCCGGGTTCGGATCCGTCGTAGGCGAGGAGTATGTGCTTGTACATGGCGACCTCTCGGAAGGACTGCGGGCCGACGCCGTGACGGGCGTTCTGGAGCCCATTGAATGGCAAAACCGCGCGCGGCGGAAGAGGCGCTGGCCCCTGGCGCCGGGCGCGCGAGTGGCGTGAAATGGCGGCCTTGCCAACGTGGAGCCCGCGGCCATGAAGCTCTATTCCCACCCCGAGTCCGGCAACAGCTACAAGGTGCGACTGCTGTGCGCGCTGCTCGGCGTCGGCTACGAGTGCGAGGACGTCGACCTCATGCACGACGCCCAACATCAGCCGGCCTTCCTCGCCGTCAATCCGCGCGGCGAGGTGCCCTGCCTGGTCGACGGCGACATCGTGCTGCGCGACTCCGCCGCCATCCTGCTCTACATCGCCGGGAAGCACGGGCCGCGGCCCTGGTGGTCGGATGACATCGCCGAGCAGGCCGACATCCAGCAGTGGCTCGCCTTCGCCGCGAGCTGGGTGCAGTACGGCGTGTTCACCGCACGCGCGCTGGTGGCCTTCGGCATGCCGGCCAATGGTCTGCCGCTCGACTTCAAGGGCGAGAGCCTGGAGGGTGCGCGTATTCGCGGGCGGCGTTCACTCGAGATCCTCTCGCAGCAGCTTGGCACCCATGACTGGCTGGCCCTGCGGTCGCCCGACCATCGCCGACGTGGCGGTGTTCCCCTACATCGCGCTCGCGCCCATGGGCGGCATCGATCTCGCGCCCTATCCGGCGGTGCTCGCCTGGATCGCGCGCGTGCGCGCGCTGCCGGGCTTCATCCCGATAGCGGGCCTGGACGACCCGCGTTACCGCGGTTGATGAGGGCGCCGACCATGGATCCCGTTGTCATCAAGGCCTGTCTGAACGGCGCGCGCGGGCGCGACAAGAACACCAACGTGCCTTGGACGCCCGCCGAGGTCGCGGCGGAAGCCGAGCGCTGCGCGGCGGCCGGCGCAGCCATCGTGCACATCCATGCGCGTGGCGAGCACGGTGAGGTGAGCTATGACCCGGCGTGGTATGCCGAGGCCGACGCGCTCATCCGCGAGCGCACCGATCTCATCATCAATCACACCACCGCCCGCCTGCCGGACGCCGACATCGGGCTGGTGCTGCGTTATCTCGAACAGACGCCGCTGCCGGTGGACATGGTGTCGCTGAACCTCGGCGCCATTCTCATCAACGGCGCGCGCGTGAACGACACACGTGGCACGCTCGCCATCCCCAACTCCTACGAGGACATTCGTCAGACCATTGCCGTCTGCGCCGCGCGCGGCATCGTGCCGGAGCCGGCGCTGTTCGACGCCGGCTTTCTGAGTCACCTGGTGATGCTGGAGGACGACGGCCTGTTGACGCGTCCGCGCTGGCTGCTGCTCGAGTTCGGCGGACGCTGGGGCGACGGGCTCTTGGTGATGCCCGGCACCACGCGGAGTTTCAGCTTCATGCGCGACTGCCTGCGCGACCTGTATCCCGAGGTCGCGGTCGCCGCGCATGGCTACGAGGACAGCGTGTTCCACATCGGCGCGCTGGCCATCGCGGGCGGCGACCATCTGCGTGTAGGCTTCGAGGACCGGGTGACGCTGCCGGACGGTCGCCTCGCGCGCAGCAACGCCGAGTTCGTCGAATGGGCGGTGACCGTCGGCCAGGCCCACGGCCGTCGGCCGGCCACGCCCGACGAAGCGCGCGCCCTCATCGGCCTGCCGGACAAATCGGCGACGCGTTGAGCCGTCCACGCCCTGCGTGCATGCCATCATCGATACGAACCTGAAAAAGAGGGGAGCTCCCATGAAAGTCGCAGCCATCGGCCAGGTCTTCGTCAAGGCCACCCGTTTTCTCGCACCCACCACGGTGGAGGTCGATGCCGACGGCATTCGTCACGACCGCGCGTTCGCGCTCGTCGAGGCGGACGACAAGTTCGTCAATTCCGATCAGCATCGCACCTTCCTGCCCTTGAGCTTCGACTACGACGCCGCGGCCGAACGCCTGCGCCTCAGCCTGCCCGACGGCCGCGTGGTCGAAGGCAGCGCCGCACCCGGCGAGCGCCGCTTCAGCATCGATCATGCGACCCTGCGCGACATCGACGTGGCCGAGGTCGCGGGGCCGTGGCGCGACGTCTTGAGCGAGTTCGCCGGCCGTCCTATCGGTCTCGTGCGCTGCCTGTCGCGCGGCCGCGGCATCGACGTGTTCCCGGTGACCCTGGTGTGCACCGGCTCGCTCGCGCGTCTGGCGCGCGAAGTCGGCGCGCCGGTCGACGCCGCGCGCTTCCGCGCCGGCTTCGTCATCGAGCACGAGGGCGAGCACGATGAAGACCATTGGGAAGGGCGCGAACTGCGCGTTGGCGCGGCGCGCCTGCGCGTGCGCACCGCCGTGCCGCGCTGCGCCATCACCGGCTTCAATCCTGCCTCCGGCGCGCGTGACCAGGACGTGATGAAAGGCCTCATCCGTTACCGCGACAAGGTCGGTCTGCCGGACGGCATGCTGCCCGGCTACGCCACGCCGGGCTTCGCCACCTACGCCGAAGTGCTGGAACCCGGCCAGGTCTCGCTCGGCGATCCGGTGGTTCTCCTGTAGGTCGGACTTCAGTCCGACATTCTCCTTCTGTTCATCGATCGATCACGCTCGACCCATGCCAAACGCCCTCCCCATCGTCCCCCCGGATGCCATCGACGCAACATGGCTCACCAAGGCGCTGCGCGCGTCCGGCCATGACGTCGAGGTGCGCGGCGTGACCACCGAGCAGATCGGCACCGGTCAGATCGGCGACACGTTTCGTCTAACGCTGGACTATGCGGGTGGGCCGCCGGCCGGTGCGCCGCGCAGCGTGATCGGCAAGTTTCCGTCCGCCAACGCCGAGAGTCGCCAGGCCGCGCGCCTGTTCCGTATCTACCAGGCCGAGGCGCTCTTCTATCGCGAACTCGCGGCCACGGCCGGCATGCGCGTGCCCCATCCCTACCTCGCGCTGTTCGACGAGGAGACCCACGATTTCGTGCTGCTGCTCGAAGACCTGGGTCACCTGCGCGGCGGCAACCAGATGACCGGCTGCACGCTCGCCGAGGCGCGGGTGGTGGTGCGCGAAGCGGCGCGGCTGCATGCGTCGCACTGGGAGGATCCGCGACTCTATGCCTCCCCCTGGATCAATCGGCCCGAGACCGCCTGGAGCTTCTACACCGCGGATCAGATGCGCGGCGTCTGGCCGGGCTTCGTCGAACGCCACGGCCCGAGCCTGGCGCCCGAAGTGCTGGACGTCGCGCGCCGCCTGGTGGAAGGCTTCGATCGCTGGAACGCGCCGCGCGGCGGGCCGCGCAGCCTGGCGCACAACGATCTACGCCCCGACAACCTGCTGCTCGGCGAGCGGGATGGCGTGCCCGACGTGGTGGTGGTCGACTGGCAGACCATGACATTCAGCTACGGCGCTTCCGATCTGACCTATTTCCTGAGTGGTGCGCTGCCGCCGGACACGCGGCGCGCCCACGAAGCGAAACTCATCGCCAGCTATCTCGAAGAACTGGCACGGGGCGGCGTGCGCGATTACGGCGAGCGCGAGTTCATGCGCGACTATCGCCATTTCAGTTTCACCGCGGCCGCCATCGCCATCGGCTCTTCGATGTCGGTCAAGCGCACCGAGCGCGGCGACGCGATGTTCATGGCGATGCTCGAGGGCGCGGCGCGCCACGTGCTGGACCTCGACGCGCTCGCGGTACTCGCGTGAGTGGCGTGCCGCGCTAGAGGCGGCGGCGCAGCGCCGGGATCAGCATCGGCACGCGCGCGCGATACTCGCGGTAGCGGTCTTCGAAGTGCGCGACCAGATCGCGCTCTTCGAGCAGCGTGCCGATGACGATGTAGCCAGTGGTGGCGAGCGCGAACAAGAGATGCGTAACGGTCATTACCGGCGTCGCCCAGAAGGCCAGCAGGAAGCCGAAGTAGATCGGGTGGCGCACGTGCCGATAGAAGCTCGGCGTGCGAAAGCCCTTCTGCGGCAGGGGCTTTCCGCGAAAGTGGCACCACACCTGCAGCAGGCCCGAGAGTTCGAAGTGATCGATGAGGAAGGTGCTCACCAGCACCACGCCCCACCCCGTCGCGCAGAGCGCCCACAGCAGCCAGGCCAGGCCGCTGCCGCTCACGTCCCACAGCACCCCACCCAGCGGACGCCACTGCCAGAAGATCAGCAAAAGCGCCAGGTTGGTGGCCAGGACGTAGGTGCTGCGCTCAATGGCTGGCGGCACGATGCGCGTCCACCACGCCTTGAACCCGCGTCGCGCCATCACGCTGTGCTGCACGGCGAACACGCCCAGCACCGCCAGGTTGATGGCGAGCGCCGCGAGGGTGAACTCGCCCGGCGGGAGATCCATGGACTTCGGCACCAGGAAATTGCCGACGAAGCCGATGGCGTAGAGGAAGGTCGCGAGGAACAGGGCGTAGCTCGCCACGCCGTAGAGCAGGAAGATCGTCGCCATGGTCGCTTTCCCGGCAGTGCAAGAGGACTCCATGTTAGCCCCTCGTCCTGGATGTACGTCTGTGGCAATTGGCACAGAGGCTTGGCGCCCTGCCCACCGCCATCTTGTGCCCGCGACGCGCATCGCCCAACATCCGTTGCACGCTTTCCGTTCAACAACATGAGGGCCTGCCATGAGCAAGCAAATCGGCTGGTACTACTTCCGCAAGGGGTGAACCAGCTGTGACAGAGCGTCCAAGTTCATGGACGCACGCGGGATTACTCCCAAGGAATCCGTACCGGCTTCGAGAAAGCTCGGCGCGGAGGATGCGCGCAGCCTGGCCGCCGCGGCGACCACCGTCATCGTGGCCAAGGGCAAGCAGAGCCAGACCTTCAAACCGGCCGGCAAGCCGACGGATGAAGTGATCCAGGCGATGCTCGGCCCCACCGGCAACCTGCGCGCGCCGACCATCGTCACCGGCAAGACGGTGCTGGTCGGGTTCAGTGAAGAGGTGTACCAGGCGGCGCTTGGTTGAAGAC
>JAIEQK010000115.1 GCA_019747795.1 Gammaproteobacteria bacterium
TCCCGCCACCGCCCGCGGATCAAACGGGCAGCTTGTACCTCAAGGGTACAGCGCTCGAGGTATAAGGTCGGGCTTCAACCCGACATTCCCTTCCAGGGCGCTGATCGATTGCAGCGCGAATGTCGGACTGAAGTCCGACCTACAGGGGGCGCAGGCGCGGGAACTCCTCGTGCCGGAACGGCACGCCGTCCGGCGCGAGCGCCATCTTCTTCAGTGGATGTCGGCCGCCGTCGTCGTGCTTGAGACCATCGACGTTGGCCATGCCGTCGTGAGGGCGGCGCGCGACCCGCGCATCCTCACCGAAGAAGCGCACCGACAGCGTGCGGCGTCGCGTGCCCAGACGGGTCGGCGCGCCGCCATGCAGCATGGCGGGGTGGAACGCGACCACGTCGCCGGGCGTGATGTCCCAAGACAGGATGTCGAATTGTTCGCGCGCCTGCTCGATGGCCGGCAGCGGCGGCCAGGTGGCGGGGTCGAACAGGTTGGCGGCCTCGTCGTCGGGATTGAACGCGCTCGGGTTGTACAGCGGTCCGCGATGCGAGCCGCGCACGAACTCGAGCGAGTCGGCCTTGGCGACCGGGTCGAGGTTGATCCAGAACACCACGAGATCCTCGCCCTGCGCCGGCAGGTAGGGCAGATCCTGGTGCCAGGGCGTGCGTCGCGTGTCGGCGCCGTCCTTGAGCCAGATCTGCTCGTACATCAGCCACACGTCGGGGCCGCCGAACAGCGTCGCGGCGAGGTCCGCCACCACGGTCTCGCGCAGGAAGGGCGCCCAGGCGGGGAAGCTGTCTGGGTTGGCCTGGTCCTGGTAGAAGGTGCCCGGCGTGCCGAGCAGCACCGGGCCGGCGCCGGGGCCCGGATGGGACAGCGCCCAGTGGAACACCCGCTCGGCCTCGGCGAGCGCCGTCGCGTCCAGTGCGCCGGGCAGGAAGACAACGCCGTCCTGGCGGAAGCGCGAGCGTAGCTCGGCGGCGTCGAAGTGCGCTGACATGGCTGCTCCTCCAGGGCCTCGGTCAAGTCGGCGGGGTTTGCCGTGCCTCGCATTGGACCGTGCTCGCAACGACCTTCACAAGGTCAGCCGCAGACCCCTGGATCTGGCGTGCCGCGACGCCTCGCGCCATGCGCCCCGAGTTCAGCGCGGCGGCCCGCGCCGCTTCGCGGCCAGCAGGCAGAGCAGCGCGCCGCCGAGCAGCGGCAGGCCCGCCGGCAGGGGCACGGTATGCAGCGCGACGACCGCCGAGAGTGTCGCTTCAGGGGCGATGCTCATCGTGCGCGCGGTGACATCGAAGAAACCCATGCCGCCGTTGTTCAGCTTGCTGAACGTCGGGCGATCGCGGTCGCAGGGTTCCGTGCTCAGGCAGCCGCCCCAGCCGCCGACGGCGCTGACCACGGCGCTGTCCAGCACAGCAATGTCCTCGGCGACCAGACGAAAGTTGCCGCCGCTGCCACCGCCGCCCGGACCACCGGTGCCGCCGATGTTGGTGAATCCCCAGCTGCCTTTGCCGCCGTTGGCGAGCAGCGTGCCGCCGAGCACCAGGGATCCGAGGGTGCTGATCTCCAACGCGCCGCCGCCGTCACCGCCGGCGCCGCCACCAAGCTGCACGCCGAAGAACATCCAGCCGCCGCCGCCACCGCCGCCCGAGCCGCCCACGATGGGGACGGGGAGCGCGGCCAAGGCGTCAGTGGCCGGCGCGCTCGCGTTGAAGCGCGTGGGGTCGGCGGCCAAGCCGGGCGTGGCCATGCCGCCACCGCTGCCCGCGTAGCCGGGCGTGGACTTGATGCCGCCCGAGGTGGCGTTCTGACCTGCATTGCCGCCCAGGAGACCGCCGCCGGCCTGGGCCGGAACGCAGTCCGCCGCGACGCAGGCGGCATCGCCGAAGCCGCCGGCGCCGCCTTCGCCACCACCTGGACCGGCGAGCCCGCCGCGCGCCGAGACGTCGATGGTCCCGAACACCTGCACCTCGCCCGTGGCCGCGAGCGTGACCGGCGGCGTGGGGCCGGCGGCCCGCTTGAAGACCAAGGTCGCGCCCACCGGCACGCTGATGGTGGTGAAGTTGAACACGCCGGACTCGCGCCCGGGCACGGTGAGGTCGAGCACGTTGACGCCTGGCTGCGCGATGAACGCGCCGTCCGAGCCGTCGGAGATCACACTCGCGGCCTGGGCCGTGCCTAGCGCAGCCAGCAGCACGCCGCAGGTTGTGAACCTGGTGAAGCAGAACATGGATGCCTCCGTGGAGCTTGCCGCTCTCTCGGTAGTCGTGGGTAGCGATACGTGCGCGCCGCAAGGCAACGCGAGCACGACTGTAGGCGTGGATGTCTGGAGGGAGACTGACGCGGGTCAGATTGCCGCGGCGTGGCGGAAAGGACGCAGCTTCACACCAGGTGCTTGCTGCGCAGTTCGTCCTTCATGAAGGCGTAGTACACCGGCGCCGCGATCAGCCCGGCGATGCCGAAGGCCGCTTCCATGGCCAGCATGGCGAGCAGGATCTCCCAGGCGCGCGCGCGAATCTCGCTGCCGACGATGCGCGCGTTCAGGAAGTACTCGAGCTTGTGAATCGCGACCAGGTAGCCGAGCGAGGCCAGCGCGAGGTACATCGACTGGCTGAGCGAGACGATGAAGATCATCGTGTTCGACACGAGATTACCGAGTATCGGTATCAGGCCGAGCAGGAAGGTCATCAGCACCAGGGTCTTGCCAAAGGGCAGGGTGACGCCGAAGGCCGGCAGCACCACCAGCAGGTAGATGCCGGTGAACACGGTATTGATGGCCGAGATGCGCACCTGGGCGAATACCACGCGCCGGAACGCGCGGGCGAGAATGCGCGCGCGGGTCATGAGCGCGGCGGCCAGCGGTCCGCGGTCGCCGGTGCTCTTAGCGGTCTCGAGGGACACCAAGGCACCCACCACCATGCCGATCAGGATGTGCGCCAGCGCGCGGCCGACGCCGGTGCCGGCGACCTGGAACACTTCGGCGTGGGTTCGGAGCCAGGCCACGATCTGCGCGCGCAGTTCCTCGGTGTTGGTCGGCACGTAGGGCAGCAGCCAGTCCGGCAGGCTCGCGCGTGAATGTTCGACGATCTCCGCCATGCGCTGGATCAGCGCCGGCACGTTGTCGCCGCCGTTCCGCAGGTAGGACATGAGCGAGAGGATGGCGGCCGAGATCAGCGCGATCAGCACCGAGGCGATCAGCGCCACGGCCAGCATGCGCGTGGTCTCGCGCCGCGTGTCCTGCGCGCCGGACAGGCGCACCACGGCTTCCACCAGGGTGAAGATCAGAAGCCCCGCGAGCAGCGAGGGCAGCAGGTGCACGGTCAAGAGCCACAGCAGACCGGCGCCGAACAGCACCCAGGCGGCGATCTCGTAGCGCGTCGTGGTGACGACTTTCAGCGACACGGCGGCCCAACGAGTCGTGCCCCGCGCGCGCCCTCAGGCGGCGCGCAGGGGACGCGAGCGAGCGTTGTTCGCTGACCCGTCACTTGCCCTTCGGACCGTAGGCCACGAACACGTTGCCGGGCATGCCCCACAGACCGTAGCCCGAGCCGAAGTACACCCAGCCGTCGACCACCACCACGCCGGCGCCCTTGATCGAGCCGCCCTTGGCCGCAACACCGTTGACGGTCGGATAGTCGCGCTTGGTGTCGATGTCCCAGATGACCTTGCCGGTGGCCGGGTCATAGGCGCGCATGTGGCCGTCCATCGCGCCGGAGAAGAGCGCGCCCGGGATCAGCACCGCGGCCTGCGGCTGGCCGGCATTGCAGCCTGGCGTCGCGACGCAGTCGGGCTTCTGCGCCGGGGTCTGCCACAGCGTGCTGCCGTCGGCGAAGTTGAGGGCGTAGATGCCGCCCGCGGCGCCCGGCTCGCTGCGCGTCTCCCACACGTCGGAGATTGGCACGTAGAGATGCTTGTCGTCCGCCGCGTAGCCCCACTCGATGCCGCCCAGCACGCCGCCGGGCGAGAGCCGCTTCTGCCACAGGATGGCGCCTTCGGCGTCGGGATCGACCGCGTGCATCACGCCCGACTTCTGTCCGGCCAGCAGCACGCGCTTGCCATTCGGCAGCGTGCGCAGGATGGCCGACGAGCCGAAGTCCACGTCCGGCCCGCAGCCTTCCTTCGATTCCGGTGCGGCGTTGTGCGCGACGCAGGCGGCGGTGAAGGCGTCGTCGGCGGTCATCTGCTTGTGCCAGCGGATCGCGCCGGTGTCGAGATCGAGGGCGACGATGGCGTCCGAGGTCGGTGCCGCCGGCTGCGAGTAGGCGTCGCCGGTGGTGACGTACAGCGCGTTCTGCTTCACGTCGACGGTCGGCTGCGACCACACCGCCGCGCCCGAGGGCCCCCACAGCTGCACGCCCTTGGCGGTCACCACGGTCTTCTTCGGCGCCTCGGGGATGATGTAGCTCTGCCACAGACGCTTGCCGGTCTCGACCTCGTAGGCCACCACGCTGCCGCGGAAGGTGCAGCACTCGTAGGTCGGCGAGCCGCCCGCCAGTTCCTCGAAGGACGCGAAGGGAATGTACATGCGCTTGCCGTGGAACGCGGCCGAGCCGGTGTTCATTGCCCACGGATGGGCTTCGGGCTTGTCCTTCCACAGCTGCTTGCCGCTGTCGGCGTCGATGCCGTAGACCGCGGCCTTGCGGTCGCCCGCGATCAGCATCAGCGTGCCGTCGTCGCGCTTGTAGGCCTGGATGGCGCCACGCACTTCACCTTCGGTCTCGAACTTCCAGTAGGCGCAGCCGGTCTTCGCGTCCAGCGCGTAGATGCCGCCCGCCGGACCGCCGATGAAGATGCGACCGCCGAGTACCGCGGCCTGGGTCGAGACGCTCGCGCCGGTGGGAAAGCCGAGCGCCCACTTGAACTCCAGGTTGCCAAGATCGGCGGGCGCGAGGCCGGCCTGCGCAGCGGGCTGGAAATGGGTGTTGTCGGCGTCCAGTCCCCAGCCCGACCAGTGCGGCTTGTCGAGTGCCTTCTGATCGAGCGGCGCGGGGGAGGCGCACATGGTCAGCTGCTCGGCAGCCTTGGCGTCCTTGACCGAGCCCCACGGGATCTCGGACAGGTAGATGGCAACCGCGCGCTTCTCCATGTCGTTCAGCGCCGCGGCGTTCAGCACCATCTTGCCGGACAGCTGCGCCTGGTAGATGAACTCCGGCGTGAGCTTGGCCATCTGGTCGCGGGGCAGGGCGCGCGGCACCGGCGGGTCGCCGTGGCAGGCCGCGCAGGCCTTCTCGAACGCATGTTGGCCGATGGCCTTGTCGTCGCCGGCCCACGCGCCCACGGCAAGCGCCGCGCACGCGATGGCCAGCATGAGGCCCAGGATCCGTCGCCCCAGCCGCAAATTCCGCATGTGAAAGTCTCCCCCAAGGAGCGCGGCCCGGTGATGAAGAAAGGCGGCCGCGCGAAGCCGCCGGCATTATCGCAGAAGCGCCGCGTCGCCGGGCGAGCCCGACGGGCTCAGGGCGCGGTCGACGCCTCGGTCGGGCGGTCGAGCAGGCGCACGTGATTCGGCTGCGCCGCCACGCGCGCCAGCCACGCGCGCACCGACGCATAGGGCGCGAGCGTGTGTCCGCCGTCCTCGGCCACGTGGGTATAGGCATAGAGCGCGATGTCGGCGATGGAGTAGCGCCCGTCGACGAAATACGGCGCGGCGGCGAGGTGCCGCTCCATCACCTCGAGCGCCGCGCGTCCACGGGCGAGGCGCTCCGGCAGTTCGGCCTGGCGGGGATGGTCGGCCGGCAGGTGCCGCACGATGTAGCGCGGGGTCGCCACGTAAGGCTCGTGGCTGTACTGCTCGAAGAACATCCACTGCAGCACCTGCGCACGGCCGAGCGCGGTCGCCGGCATCAGCGCCGAGCCCTCGGCCAGGTACCAGAGGATGGCGTTCGATTCCGCGAGGTGCGTGCCGTCGTCGAGTTCGAGCGTCGGCACGCGACCGTTCGGGTTGCGTGCCAGGAACGCCGGCGTGCGGGTCTCGCCACGGTCGATGTCGAGTTCGGTCCAGGCGTAGCGCAGGCCGAGCTGGGCGCAGAGCAGGCGGACCTTGTAGCCATTGCCCGAGTCGAGATAGTCGAACAGTCGCATGGGCGTAACTCCGATGTGAGGGCAGGCGCAGTCTCGCCAATCCGCGCGCGCCAGGCGAGCGAGGCGCGCTGACGCTGCTGGCTAAGATATTCTTGCCCTCGTGACGAAACGTCCGCTGCCGCCGCTCAATGCCCTGCGCGCCTTCGAGGCGGCGGCGCGCCATGGCAGCTACGTGGCCGCCGCCGTCGAACTGCACGTGTCGGCGGCGGCCATCAGCCAGCAGGTGCGCAATCTCGAGGATTACCTGGGCGTGCAGCTGTTCGAACGCCTCGCCCATGGCCTGGCGCTGACCGAGGCCGGCCGCGACTGGCTGCCCGAGCTGTCCGCCGGCTTCGACCTGCTCGGCGAGTCCACCGCGCGCCTGCGCGGACGGCGCGCGGACGGCGTGCTCACGATCACCATGCTGGCGGCCTTCGCCAACGGCTGGCTGTTGCCGCGCCTGCAGCGCTTCCGCGAACGGGCGCCGCGCGTGGACGTGGTGATCCGCACCGCCAAGACCCTGGCCGACTTCCGCCGCGATGCGATCGACCTGGCCATTCGCCTCGGTCCCGGCGTCGGACGTGGTCTCGCCGGCCACGCGCTGTGCGCCGAGGAATTGTTCCCGGTGGCGAGTCCCCAGTTGTTTCGCGGTGGCCACCTGCCGGACTCGCTTGAGGCGCTTCGCGACTACCCGCTGCTGCACGATACCGACGCCGGCGGCGAGCAGCCGTGGTTGGGCTGGCGAGCCTGGTTCGAACGCGCCGGCCTCGAACCGACACAGGCGGCGCGCGGCATCGGCTGCAGCGATTCGGTGGTGCTGATTGCCGCGGCGCTGAACGGCCTCGGCATCGCGCTCGGCCGCGCGGCGCTGGTCGGCCCGCTGCTCGCCACCGGCCAGCTCGTTCGAGTCACCAGCGAGACCTGGCTCGCGCCGTGGCGCTATCACCTGGTCGCCCCGGCGGCACATTTTCGCCGGCCCGCGGTGCGCGCCTTCACCGACTGGGCGCTGGAGGAGGGGGGAGCGGCCACGGGCGGGTCCCATGTGCCGCGCTGAGGCGCGGGTCGCGCGTCAAAGCTTGATACCCGTCAAGAACGGCGCGCGACAATCGCGCGACGGTGGCGACGACTTCCGGGCGCCGTCGGCGTTCGGCCCGCCTGTCGCATTCACGGGGAGAACCACCATGGCCGCTGTACCGCGAGACTTCACGCTCCTGGGCCGTCCGTCGACCGACGTGCGCATCGCGAAGTGGGCCGCGACGCCGCGTCCACGCCTCGGCACGCTGGGCGCCGAATGCCCGATGAGCGAGGAGGAGAGCGCCATCGTCGATACCCTGCGGCGCTTCGCCGAGAACGAGATGCGGCCGACCGGCGAGCTGCTCGATCGCCTGACCCCCGAGCAGGTGGTGGCGCCGGACTCGCCCCTGTGGCGCTTCTACGCGAAGTTCCAGGAGCTCGGCTTCACCGTCGACCTGTTGCTCGGCATGGAACCGCTGCAGCGCGCCAAGGTGATGTGCCTGTTCTACGAGATTCTCGGCTGGGGCGATTCGGGGCTCGCGATCTCGATCGGCGCCGGCACCTTGCCGCGCTATCTCGCGCGCCTGTTCGGCAACGACTACCTGGCGTCGCTGTGCGCCGACGACGTGATTGGCTGCTGGGGCATCACCGAGCCCGACCACGGCAGCGATTCGCTGGACCCCGAAGGCAATGCCGCGCATGCGAGCGGCGCCTATGGCCGACCGAACTGCGTCGCGACGCTCAAATCCGATCGCATCGTGATCAACGGTCAGAAGTCGGCCTGGGTGTCCAACGGGCCCATCGGCCAGGTGTGCATCCTGTACTGCGCGGCGGACACCGGCGCAGGCGCCGATGCGCGCCACGGCGCCTGCGTCATCGTGCCGTGCAACGCGCGTGGCGTGAGCAAGGGCAAGCCGCTCGACAAGTTGGGGCAGCGCGCGCTGCCGCAGGGCGAAATCTTCTTCGACAACGTCGAACTCGGGCTCGAGCACCTGCTGGCCGGTCCCGAGCACTTCCAGCGCGCGGTCTACGCCATCCACGCCGAGGCCAACGTGCTGATGGGCGCGTGCTTCACCGGCGTCGCGCAGCGCGCCTACGAACTCGCCCACGCCTATGCCCACGAGCGTCGCCAGGGTGGGCAGCCGCTGGTCCAGCACCAGAACGTCCGCTACCGGCTGTTCCACATGTTCCGGCGCGTGGAGGCCGCGCGCGCGGTGACGCGGCGCGCCTGCGAGTACAACATGGTCATGCAGCAGCCGGCGCTGCAGGCGGCGATGGTGTCCAAGGTCACCGGCACGCAGACCGCGTTCGAAGTCGCGAGCGACGCGCTGCAGATGTTCGGCGGCAACGGCATGACCCGCGCCTACCCTATGGAGAAGCTGCTGCGCGACGCCCGCGCGAGCTTGATCGAGGACGGCTGTAACGAGATCCTGTCGATCCTCGGAGGCTCGGCGCTGGTCGACCCCGACCTGCTGTAACGCGCGCGCAAGGGGAGAGAGCATGACTGCACAAGCCTACGTCGTCGGCGTCGGGATGACGCGCTTCGCCAAGCACATGGACCGCACGCTGAAGTCGCTGACCGCCGAGGCGGTGCAGGAGGCGCTGGCCGACGCCGGACTCACGCCCCGCGACATCGAGGCGGCCTACATGGCCACCGCCGGCACCGCCATCACCGTCGGCCAGGTGATGGTGCCGGGGCAGGCAGCGCTGCGCGAGATGGGCATCGGCGGCATTCCGGTCATCAACGTCGAGAATGCCTGCGCCTCGGCTGCGACCGCCTTTCAGCAGGCGGTGCAGATGGTCACGCACGGCGTGTACGACGTGGTGCTCGCCGCCGGCTTCGAGAAGCTCTACACACCGGACAAGGCCAAGACCTTCTCGGTCTTCACCGGCGCGGTCGACTTCGAGAGCTTCGACGCCGTCACCGCGCGCATCTACGATCGCATCCGCGCCGCTGGCATCGAGGTCGACGACAGCGGCGCGGGCGCCACGCGCTCGCTGTTCATGGACGTCTACGCGGCGATGGCGGTCGAGCACATGCGCGACTACGGCAGCACCCAGCGTGACTTCGCGGCGGTCGCGGCCAAGAACTCCTTTCACGGCAGCCTGAATCCCAAGGCCCAGTACCAGGACGAGCAGAGCATCGAGGACGTGCTGGCCTCGCGCGCCATCAGCTATCCCCTGACCCTCGGCATGTGCTCGCCCATCGGCGACGGCGCGGCCGCCTGCCTGGTGGTGAGCGAAAAGCTTGCGCAGCGCCTCGGCGGCGGGCGCGCGGTGAAGGTGCGCGCGAGCGTGCTGCATTCCGGCTGGGACTACGCCGACGGCGAACCGAACGTGACCGAGGTGGTGGTGAAGGATGCCTACGAGCGCGCGGGCGTCGGCCCAGAGGATCTCGATGTGGTGGAACTGCACGACGCCTCGGCGCCCGCCGAGCTCATCTACTACGAGACGCTGGGTCTCTGCCCCAAGGGCGAGGGCGCGCGCTTCGTGAACGAGGGCCACAGCCGCCTCGGCGGCAGAACGCCAGTCAATCCCTCTGGAGGGCTGCTGCGCAAGGGGCATCCGGTGGGCGCCACGGGGCTCGCGCAGGTGCACGAACTCGTGACCCAGCTGCGCGGCGAGGCGGGACCGCGCCAGGTCGAAGGCGCGCGCATCGGCATGGCGGAGAACGGTGGCGGCTACATCGGTCGCGACGCCGCGGCGATGGTCATCTCCATCCTCGAGATGTGAGCGGCACCGATCTCATGAACGCCCCCGATCCGCTGATCATCGCCAACCTCGTCGCCGCGCAACGCGCGGTACAGCCGGACCTCGACGTGCTGACCTTCGTCGACATCGGGCCCGCCGGCGACTACCTGGAAGAGACCCGCACCTACGACCAGCTGTGGCGCCACGGCCAGAAGGTGGCGGCGACCCTGGACGAGGAGGGCATGCAACTCGGCCAGGCCTTCGCCATCGTCGCGCAGAACCATCCCGAGTTCGTCGACACCATGGTCGGCTCGTCCATCGCGGGTACGGTGTTCGTGCCGGTGGATCCACGCACCAAGGGCAAGAAGCTCGCCTACATGCTGGCCTTCGCCGAATGTCGCGGCGTGGTGATCGGCGACTACGCGGCCGCCAACCTGCTGGAGATCCTGGACGACTGCCCGCAGCTCGAATGGGTGTGGGTGATCGACTCGGGCAAGGGGCTGGCGCCCGCCGACTACGGTCGCCTGCGCGTGCGCCGCTTCAACGAAGTGCTCGGGCGGCCTGCCGGCCCGGACCTCGCGGTGCGCGTGACCGCCGCCGACAAGCCCATGCAGATGCTCTACACCTCGGGCACGACAGGCGATCCGAAGGCCATCCTCTCGCCCTACGCGCGCTTCGGCTACGTCGCGAGCCTGGGACCCGTGATGGGCATGCGTCCCGACGATCGTCCCTACACGGGGCTCTCGCTCACCCACGCCAACGCCCAGCTGATCACGCTCGGCGCGACCTTGCACATGGGCCTGCGAGGCGTGTTCAGCCGCAAGTTCACCAAGTCGCGGCTGTGGGACATCACGCGGCGCTACGGCTGCACCATGTTCAACCTGCTGGGCGGCATGACGACCGCCATCTACAGCGAACCGCTGAAGCCGAACGATCGCGACAACCCGGTGCGCTACGTGCTCTCGGCCGGCATGCCGGCCAACATCTGGAACGAGTTCAAGCAGCGCTTCGACGTGGAGATCTTCGAGTTCTACGGTGCGGCCGAAGGCGGCATCACGCTCAACCCGCCCGGTGGGCCGGTCGGCTCCATCGGCAAGCCGCCGCCCGCGCTCGTGGGGCGCATCGTCGACGAGGACGAGCGCGAATGCGCGCCGGGCGAGCCCGGCGAGATCATCTTCAAGAACGCCGATGGCAGTCCGCCCGCGGTGGCGTACTTCAAGAACGCCGACGCGACCGCGAAGAAGACCGCCGGCGGCTGGCTGCGCATGGGCGACATCGGCTACAAGGACGCCGACGGCTGGTACTACTTCCTGTTCCGCAAGGGCGGCGGCATACGGCACAACGGCGACTTCGTGAACCCGGCCTTCGTCGAGAAGGAACTCGCCGAGCATCCGCAGGTGGACGACGTGTTCGTGTACGGCGTGCCGTCCAGTAACGGCGTGCCGGGCGAGAAGGACGTGGTCGCGGCCATCGTGCCGGTGAAGGGCGTGGCCTTCGACAGCGCGGACGTGTTCCGCTGGTGCCGGCAGCGGCTCGAATCGAGCTTCGTGCCGAGCTACCTGCAGGTGGTCGACGAGATCCCGAAGACCGCGTCGGAAAAGCCGCAGGAGCGCTTCCTGCTGGAGATGTTCAGCGAGGACGCGCCGAACGTGGTGAAGGCCGTGTAGGTCGGGCTTCAGCCCGACATTCCATTCCAGAGCTTCGAGCGAAGCCCGGAGTTCGAATGTCGGACTGAAGTCCGACCTACAGTCCGACCCGCAAGTGCGGCCTGACGCTTCGCGTCAGAACAAGCCCGGTGCCTTCAGCTTCAACGCGCGCTCGAGATACTCGAGTTCCGCTTCACGCTCCGGCAGCGGCGCCGGCCGCGTGAACATCTTGTCGCGGGTGAGTTCGGCCACCACTTCCTCGCTGCGCGGGTAGGGGTTGCCATAAGTGTTCAGGAAGAACAGCTGCTCGAAGGGCTGACGCGGACGCTGACCACCGGCTTCCCAATGTTCCATCGGGTAGCCGACGCACTGCATCAGCAGCAGGCGGCAGTGCGACGGCACGCCCAGCACCTTGAGAATCGAGTCGCCCTCCGGCGTGCCCAGGAAGCAGGTGCCCAAGCCGAGTTCGTAGGCCATGAGCGTCGCCTGCGCCATGCCGGCGCCGCAGTCGATCTCGTTCAGGCCAGGCGCCTTCAGGTAGTCCTTGATCTCCTTGAACGCCGGCAGGAATTTCTCCTCGAGCGTCTTGCGCTTCAATTCCTCGGGGCCGAAGCCTAGCGCGCCGACGTCCATCAGCTGGCGCAGGCGATTGCCCTGTTCCTCGACCTGCTCCGGGTCGCAGTACCACACGATCACGACCGGCGCGATGCGCAGCTGCCAGCCGACCACCACCGCCTTCAGCGCATCCAGTACCTCCTGCGGCGCGGTGTGACGATGGATCGCGACCGCGCGCAGCGACTGCACGTTGCCCCAGTGGGTCGCGATGCGCGCCGCTTCGAACATCATCTGGATCTTTTCGTGCTCGACCGGCATGTAGGGTCGCAGAAAGCGAATCGAGCGGCGGCGGCCGATCACTTCTCTCAGTTCCATCGCTAGGACCTCCGTAGCGGATACAGGTAGGGTTTTGTCCGGCGAGCGCGCGCGACGCCGGTGAACGCGTGGCGACGTGATGGGCCGCACGCGAACGTCGCGCGAGCTTGCGCGTGACGGGTGGCGGCGAGTCTGACCTATCTCAAGATCGCGCGCAAACGCCGCCCCGCGCGTTCGCGCGCGGGGCGGCCGGCGCCTCAGTCGAGTGCCAGCAGGTCGTTCAGATTGGCGTCGAGCGCGGCCAGGAAAGCGGGCTCGAAGCCGAACAGGCCGAGATGGCCACCCAGGCTGTGCAGCGGGCGGAACTCGCTCCGCGGGATCAGCTGCTGCTCACGCGCGCAGTCCGCGACGCGGAAGAACATGTCGCTGTCTATCGGCATGACGAAGGTGCGCGCCTTGATGCGGCCGAGGGCCGCGGCGAGGTCGCCGCCCGTCATGCGCGTCACGTCGCCGTCGTGCCACTTGCGCGCCATGACCAGCAGGCTGTTGGGATCGAGCGGGGTGAAGAAGGGATCCATGAACTTCGCCTGGAACTCTTCCACGCTCTTGAAGTTGAACCCGCGCCAAGCTTCCTCGGCGAAGAACTCCGTCGACCAGCCCATCACCGACCACAGCTTGGCGTGGCGCGCGAGGCCGGCCGCGACCTCCTGGTGGGAGCGGTAGTTGCCGCCGTTGAAGCCCGGATCGGAGGTGATGGCTTCCATCAGGGTCTGAACGAAGAGCTTGTCGTGATCGGTGTTGCGCGCATAGCCGGCGAGCGGCGCGGCACGCGCCACCATGTCCGGGTAACGCACCGCCCAGTCGTAAGTCTGCTGCGCGCCCATGGAGCCGCCGAACACAAGCGCCAGGCGCTCGATGCCGAACACCTCGGTGACGAGCTTGTGCTGCGCGCGCACGTCGTCACCGACGTTGATGCGCGGAAACTTCGCCATCGCCTGCGCGCCGGCGGTGTTGTGCGGCGAGGAGGAGATGCCGTTGCCGATCTGGTTGACGACGATGATGCACCAGCGCGCCGGGTCGAGCGCGCGGCCCGGGCCGATGAACAGCTGCTCCATCACCTTGCTGGTGCCGGAGTACCAGGTGGGCACCAGGATGGCGTTGTCGCGCGCGGCGTTCAGCGTGCCGTGCACCGCGTAGGCGAGCTTGAGGTCGTGCAGCACGCCGCCGGCCTCGAGCGCCAGGTCGCCGGCGTCGAACACCTGCCACGGGCCGTGGTTGTCCTGGGAGTAGTAGGGATTGTCGATCATGGCAGCGCGTGGGTCCTTGCCCCAGGGGTGATGGAAAGATTCGGGAGTGTCGTGCTCAGGCCGGCTTGCGGAACAGCGCCTTGACGGTGCGTGTGCGCCCTTCCTCGTTGTTGCTGAGCGCGTTGGCCATCTTCAGCGGCACGTCGTCCGGCACGATCACGGCGACGGTCAGCTGGCTCGCCGAGTCGGCGGCTATGGCCGCCTGGCGCTTGCGGCCGTTGGCGATCACCGCCTGCGTGGTGTCCTCCAACGCGTCGACCACCAGGCCCGCGTCGCAGGCGAGCGATTTCAGTTCGGCGCCGGTGACGAGGAAGTTGTGTTCGAGGCGCGCGGCCCAGAACACCGGCAGGTGGATCTGCCGGCCGTCGCCGGCCACGACGGTCTCGAGCGCGAGGCGCCCGCCCGGCTTCAGCACGCGCGCCACCTCGGCGAAGAAGCGTGGCTTGTCGGCGATGTTCATCAGCATGTTCTGCGACCAGGCGATATCGAACGTCGCCGCGGCGCAGGGCAGGTCGGTGGCGCTGCCCTGCTGGAAGCGGCAGTTGGCCTGCATGCCGAGCCGGGCGGTCAGCATGGTCGCGGCGCGCACGAATTCATGGGTCAGGTCGATCCCGGTGACGCGGCAGCCGAACTCGGCCGCCAGTGTGCGGGCCGGGCCGCCGATTCCGCAGCCGATGTCGAGCACCTCGAGGCCCGCGGCCAGCGCGGCGAAGCTCGCGAGATCCCGCGTGGACGCGAGGCCGCCGCCGTGGAACTCGTCGAACGGCGAGAGATCGGCGCGCGTCAGGCGCTCGAGATCCTTGCCCGCGGCGGTCAACGCGCGCAGCACGCGCGCGCTGACGTCCTCCGCGCCGTAGTGGCGTTCGATGTCGCTCTCGAGCGCGCTCACTCGCGGCGCTTCACGCGAGGTAGTCGTGCACGACTTCGCCGTCGCCGAGCGTGAAGTCCGTGCGGTAGTAGTAGCCGCCGACGATCTCCTCGACCGGGATGCGATGGAAGGGGTCGGCCGGCGACATGCCGAAGCGCAGCGTCGCGGGACCCTTGTGCACCTCGCGCACCACGACGTTCTGCAAGGTCGTCGAGGTGAGCTGCAGCACGTCGGGCGGCGCGCCGTTCTTGACCGAGGGGATGAGCTTGCGACTGATGTATTCGTAGCTGCCGGCGAGTTCCGCCGGGTCGCCGAATTCCTTCAGCTGCACGGCGGCCTCGACCAGCTGGATGCCGCCGCGCTCGACGGTGCCGCGCATCACGCCATCGCTGGTGTCGAGTCCCACGCGGCCGAGTTTCTTGGGAAAGCCCCAGATCTCGCGCCCACCGCAGATCGCGATGTCGTTGTCGAGCACGAGGTAGAGCATCTGGTTGACCGCGCGGCGCTGGAAGGTGGCGGTCGCGGCGATGCCCATCTCGAAGTAGTGTCCGAAGCCGCTGACGAAGAACTCGCTGATGACGCAGAACATGGTGCCCTGCGGATCGGCCACCATCGGCGCCGGCACCAGCGTGCGCAGGAACTTCGGGTCGGTACGGAATATCACCAGCAGTTGCTTGGAGTCACGGTACTCGTAGGGCGGCTGCCCGTAGAGTTCGGACATCTCGGGCATGCTGTAGGCATGCTGCGTGCGACCAGCGCTCTTCTTCTTCGCCATGCTTGCTCCCCTGCTGTTGCATCGCCCGTGACGCGGGCCGTGATGAGCGGGAGTATAGCGGCGAACGGCGTGCCGCTCGCGCGGCGCTTCAGACCTCGTGGTGCGCGAGCAGCAGCTCGGCGTTGCGCCGCGCGAGCGCCGGCGCTTCGCAATCACCCGTCACGTGGGCGTAGGCCAGCGCGCCTTCCAGCAGCATGGCGAGGCTCTTGGCCAGTATTTCGGGCTGCCGCGCGCCGGCCTCCTCGGCGAGCCCTGACAGGTAGTCGACGAAGCGGCGCTTGTTGGCCGCCGCCACCTCGCGTACCGGGTCGGTCGGATCGCGGAACTCGCTCGCCGCGCGCACGAAGAAGCAACCGCAGAAGGTTTCGTCGGCGATCAGCTCCGACGCCAGGTCGAACACCGCCAGCAGTCGCTCGCGGGGCGTGGGGGCGCGCGCTTCGAGGCGCGCGACGATGCCTTCTCGCCAGCGTTCGTCGACCCGTTCGACACAGGCCAGGATGAGATCTTCCTTGGAGCGGAAATGGTTGTAGAGCGTCATCTTGGCGCAACCCGAGGCGGCCAGGATGCGGTCTATGCCGGTGGCGCGAAACCCGTGTTCGCGAAACAGCGACGCGGCACAGTCCAGGAGTCGGTCGCGCTTGGTATCGGTCATGCGAGAGGGAGCCATCCGCTGAGCTTGAGCCCGGCAATTCTAGGGGAAAGGCCGGCGCTTGCCAGTCCGGGCACGCGGGCAAATGCCGGCTCTGGATCTCAATCCCCACGTGCGCCGGGGTTGAATGGACAGACTGGTCTGTCTATCTTTCATCCTACGGGCCGCTGTGATGTGGACTCAAGGCTCTCGGCGCGCTCGCGTGAGCCAGCCGCACCCCCCAATGCGCTGGCGACTCCCTGACTCCGCCCCGTCCGCGACGCCCCCCGTCGCGGACGGGGCGGATCTTTTTCCGCTGCCCTCAGGCGTCCAGCCCGGCCCGCGGGTCGAAGGCGAGTTCACGCGCCATCTGCTGGTAGAGCGCGCGCTGCGCTTCGGTGCGCGCCTCCGGTACCACCACCGCGAGTTCGCAGTACTGGTCGCCCGCCGGCTTGCCGGGCAGGCCGCGTCCGCCCAGGCGCAGGCGCTTGCCGGTCTGCGAGCCGGGCGGAATGCTGAGCTCGACCTTGCCGCCGAGCGTCGGTACCACCACCTTGGCGCCGAGCGCCGCCTCCCAGGGCGCGACCGGCAGGCGCAGGTGGATGTCGCGGCCCTCGGCGCGGAAGTGCGGATGGGGCTCGAACTCCACTTCCAGAAGCAGGTCGCCAGCGGGGCCGCCATTGAAGCCGCTGCCACCCTGCCCGGCGAGCCGGATGCGCTGGCCGGCGGTGACGCCCTTGGGAATCGTGACGTTGACGGTGCGCGGCGTCGGCCGCGCGTCGCCACGGGCATTGACGTCCGGCACGCTGAGCGACAGCGCGCGCGTCGCGCCGCGATAGGAATCGGCGAGGGAGATGCGCAGCCGCGATTCGTGGTCCTGGCCGCGCATGCTGAAACCGCCGCGCGCACGGCCGCGCGCGCCGAAGATGCGGTCCATGATGTCGTCGATGCCGCCGGGGCCGAAATCCTCGAAGCCGGGTCCCGCGTCGCCGGCCTGCGCCCAGCCGCTGCCGTAGCTGTCGTAGGCCTGGCGCTTGTCGCCGTCGCTCAAGACGTCATAGGCCTCCTGCACTTCCTTGAAGCGCGCCTCGCAGTCGGGCTCCTTGCTGACGTCCGGGTGGTACTTGCGCGCCAGCTTGCGGTAGGCGCGCTTGATGTCGTCGGCCGAGGCATCCCGCGGGACGCCGAGCGTCGCGTAGTAGTCTTTGGTCTGCATGGGGCCCCTCTCGTCACAGCCGTCACGGGCGCCGCCACAAGTCGGCGCTGTTCGGCTATATGGGGCCGCCGCGGCGCGCTTCAACCGCGCCGCGGGAGAGGACTCAGCGGTCGCTGGCGGCGCGACTGGCGAGGAAACGCCGGACGCTGCAGGCCTTGATCAGGAGGTCGTGGTAGTTGCCCTGGCGATCCTTGATGTGGTCGCGCAGCAGGGCCTCGGGCCGGAAGCCGAGTTCCTGGAACAGCATGCGCGCGGCCTCCTGGTCGGGCGTCATCTGCGCGAACAGCTTCTCGACGTCGAGCGCGAGCGCGATGTTGAAGGCCTCGCGGGCGAGCAGCTTGCCGAGCCCGCAGCCGCGCGCGCGGCGCGCGACGCCGACGCGCAGGTCGGCCACGTGCCGCGTCCACTCGAGTTCGCTCAGGTTGATGCTGGAGTAGCCACACACGCCTTCGGCGTCCTCGGCCAGCAGGGTGTAGATCACGCCGGCGCGGATGTCCTCGATCCAGGCGTCGATCACCTCCTGCTTGGTGATGTCACGGCGCATGTAGAGCGTGTCGTGCGAGGGCAGCGAGCGGGCATAGGCCATCAGCGCGCCGCCGTCGTCCGGCGTCATCACACGGATGCGGATCTGGCGACCGCCCAGGTCGGCGGTCAGCGGGTATTGCGCAAGCACCTTTTCGACTGCTTCGCGACTCATGAGCATGCATCTCCTGGAACTGGCGCGCCGCGGCGCGCGACCGCCTTGAGCGGCCAGCGCGCAGTGTAAGCAAGGCGCGGGCGCGTGTGAGCGACGGCGCGGCGCGAATCGCGACACGCCGAACCGCGCTGACGAAGCGTGAACAAAGACTGCGGCGACCCCTCGCCGCGTCGCTCGTCGACACGATGGTGCGGTGCAGGAACCTTAGGTGGATTGACGCTGCTATGCAAGTTGCCTATAGAGGCGCAATGACATTTCTCACCCTACCGAAGCGCGGCAAGCTCGCGCGTCCACGCGTTCCATGCTGAGCATCGTCCTGGCTGCGCTGGGCGTCGCGCTCCTGGCGGCGGTCGCGAGCTACTACCTCGCGCCCGGCGCGTGGCTCCGCTTCCTGACCTGGCTCGGACGCCGCGGCGCCGGGCTGCGCTCGGCGAGCGTCATGGTGGACGGCCACCGCGTGCCCTACCTGCACGGCGGGCGGGGCGAGCCGCTGCTGCTGCTGCACGGCTTCGCCGCGAACAAGGACAACTGGACGATGATCGCGCGGCTGCTGACGCCGCACTTCCGCGTCATCGTGCCGGACCTGCCGGGCTTCGGCGACGCCTCGCGCCTGCCCGCGGCGAGCTACGGCATCGATGCCCAGCTCGCGCGCCTGCACGCTTTCCTGGACACGCTTGCGCTCGACAAAGTGCACCTCGGCGGCAATTCCATGGGTGGCTATCTCGCCACCCTGTTCGCCGCGCGCCACCCGGAGCGGGTCATGAGCCTGTGGCTGCTGGCGCCCGCCGGGGCCTTCGAGGGTGAGGCCTCCGAGACCTTCGAACTGGTGCAGGGCGGCGACAACCCGCTGATCGTCGAAGACGCGGCCGGGCTCGCCCGGCTGACCGCGCTGTGCTTCTGCAAGCCGCCGTGGTTTCCGGCCCAGCTGCAGCGCGCCTTCCTCGACCGCGCCCGGGCCGAGGCGCCCTTCAACCGCAAGATCTTCGACGAACTGTTCGCCGAGCCGGTACCGCTCAGCGCACAGGTCGAGCGACTGCCGGTGCGCACGCTCCTGGTGTGGGGCGATTCCGACCGCATCCTGCATCCCGGCGGCCAGGCCGAGCTGCGTCCCCTGTTCGCCGACGTGGAGTGCATACTCATGCGCGCCATGGGGCACGCCCCCATGCTCGAGCGACCGGCCGAGACCGCGCTCGACTACCTGCGTTTCCACCACCGTCTGCCCGCCGGCTGAGCGCGGGCAGTCACCGACCGGCCGTCGCCGGCCGCCTGCGAGGGGAGTCAAGCCGATGTCCGACCGCTACCGCGAACTGCATGCACTGTCCGTGGCCTTCCTCGAGGCCTTCAACCGCTATGACCTGGACGGCGTCATGGCCTATTTCACCGATGACGCGGTGTACGAAGAGCTGACCGGCCGGGTCAGCGCCGGCCGTGAGGCCATCCGCAAGGCGCTGGCGCCGCAGTTCGAGGGGCGCTTCGGCCCGATACAGTTCATCGAGGATGACACCTTCATCGACGCCGCGGCCGGCAAGGTCATGAGCAGCTGGGGCATGACCATCGACAAGGACGGCCAGCCGCTGATCATGCAGGGCCTGGACCTGCTGCACTTCGTCGGCGACAAGGTGGTGCGCAAGCAGACCTTCGTGAAGAGCCGCTCGCCCCATTACCTGGCCCGCGGCTGAGCCGCTGCATCCACGCGGGCCGTTGCCTGCGTAGAGGGGAAACTGAACCCGCCGCGCGCGGCGGGGGACTCATCCGCAACCGGGGAGCGTCCACCGCAAGGGGGACAGGGCACAGATGACGAGACTTGCCGACAGCGTCGAGGCGGAACTGGACCAGGATCTGGCGCGCCTGCGCGCCCTGCGCGGCGACAGGGGCGCCTTCGAAGCCCTGTACCGCGATTTCTACCCCCGCCTGTTCGAATTCGTGCTGCGCATCCTCGGGCACCCGGAAGACGTCGAGGAGACCATCAACGACACCATGCTGGTGGTGTGGAAGAAGGCCCACGAGTTCCGCGGCGAGTCCAAGGTCTCGACCTGGATCTTCGGCATCGCCTACAAGAAGGCGCTGAAGCGGCTGAAATCGAACCGTCGGCTGGCCGAGCGGGAACTCAATATCGAAGCAGAACAGGAAGACCGCCGCGACCCGGCCGAGACCGTCAGCCACCGCGCCGCCATCGAGCGCATCCGCGCGGCGGTGGCGCGCCTGCCGCTCGCCCAGCGCAGCATCGTCCACCTGGCGTTCTTCTATGGCTACACCTACCCGGAGATCGCGGCCATCGTCGGCTGCCCGGTGAATACCGTGAAGACTCGCATGTTCTATGCCCGCGAGCGCCTGCGACCGGTGCTCGATCTCGCCACAGACTCGGAGACCGCCGATGAGCGCCGCTGATCAGGACCACACCCACCCGGCGCACGGCGCGGCCTGGGAGCTCCTGCCCTGGTATGAGGGCGAGGGCCTGACCGCCGCGCAGCGCGCGCTGGTGCAGAGCCACCTGCGCGAATGCCTGGTGTGTCGGCGGGAAGCGCGTCGCCTGCGGCAACTGGCTGCCGCAATGGCGGCGCCGGCGCATGACCACGCCAGCGCGCAGGCCTTCCAGCGCCTGACGGCGCGCATCCAGGCGCGGGAGAGTGGCTGGCGCGCCCGCCTGCGCGAACTGCTCGCCGGCCTCGCCGCACCGGTGCCCGCGCTGGCCATGGTTGGCGTGGCGGTGGTCGCGGTGCTGGTGGCGGTGAGCCAGCGCCCCGCGCTCGAAGCGGCCGCGCCGACGCCCAATCGCTTCCAGACGCTCGGCCGCGCGGAGCGTCTCGAGTCCACCCTGCAGGCGCCGCTGCTGCGCGTGGTGCTGCGCGAGGGCGTGGTGCGTGAACTTCGCGAGGACTGGCTGGCGAGGCACCAGGCCGAGCTGGTCGAGGGCCCGAGCGCCATCGGCGTGATGACCGTGCGCTTGGCGCTCGGCGCGCGCCACCTGGACGGCGTCATCGCCGACATGCGCGCCGAGGCGGACACGCTGTTCGTCGAACCCCTGAGCCTGGCTGGACGGCGTCCGGAACGTCTGCGGTGACGGCGCGCGCCGCACTGCTCGGCGCGTTCTTGTGGAGCCTGACCGCCCTGGCCGTGGCGGCACCGGCCGGCGCGCAGCTCATGGTGCTGCTGCCGGGCGGTGCGGCCCCGGGTGTGGCGGCCGCGCTGGCGCGTGACCACGGGCTCACGCTGCTCGCAGAACGCGCGTTGTCCTCGCTCGAACAGCGCAGCGTGCTGTTCGGACTCGCGCCAGGCATGGCGAGCGAAGCGGTGCTCGCGCGGCTCGCGGCCGATGCGCGCGTCGCCGCGGCCCAGCCGGTGCTCGAACATCGCGTGGCGGGCATGCCACCCAAGGATCCCTACTTCGACCTGCAGGTGCGCACCCGACCGGGCGGCGTCTCGACGCTGGCGACGCGCGGCACCGGCCGAAAGGTGCGGGTCGCGATCATCGACACCGGTATCGACGCCGCCCATCCCGACCTGCTCGGCCAGGTCACCGAGGCGCGCAATTTCGTCGGCGCGGACCCGCACACCATTCCGCCCGAGTTCCACGGCACCGCGGTCACCGGTCTCATCGCCGCCCACGCCGGCAACGGCGTCGGCATCCATGGCCTCGCGCCCGACGCCGAGGTCTACCTGTTGCGCGCCTGCTGGGAGCCGGTGTACGGCGATGGACTGTGCAGCAGCTTCACGCTGGCCCAGGCGCTCGATTACGCCATCGAGATCCGCGCGCGCATCATCAACCTGTCGCTGGCCGGCCCCGCCGATCCGCTGCTCACGCAGCTGGTGGAACGGGCGGCGGAACTCGGGGCCATCGTGTTCGGCGCCATCGGCGAGGAGCCCGACCAGACCTTTCCCACCTCCATCCCGGAAGTCATCGCGGTGGAGCAGGCCTACGAGGGCACGGTCAGCGTGCCGGGTGAGCGGCTCACCGTGCCGGGCCTGCAGCTGCTCACCACGGTGCCTGGCGGGCGCTTCGACTTCGTCTCCGGGCCGTCCTTCGCCACCGCGCACGCGAGCGGCGTGGCGGCGGTGATGCTGCAGCTCGAGCCCCATCTGGGTCCGCACGAACTCGCCGCCTGGGAGCGGCGGCTGCACGAGAACCCGGAGCCGCGCTGAGTGCGCCCCGCGGCAGCGGGTCAGATGAACGCGCCGGCCGGCCAGTATTCGAAGCGGAAGGCGTCGCCCGCGCGGCGCAGGTGGCCGGCGGAGGGCAGGGGGAAGTGCGCGGTGAGCACCTGGGTCGCGCACTCGCAGTAGCGCTCCAGGAAGCCGCGACGGGTCGCCGCGGCCTGCGCCTTGTCGAAGTCGTGGCGGAAGTTCCAATGCGGGAACTGGCACTGCACCGGGCTGTGGATCAGGTCGCCGGTGATCACCGCGTCGCCGCCGCGCCCGTCGACGCGAATCGCGCAATGGCCCCGGGTATGGCCGGGCGTCGGTTCCAGCCACACGTGATCGTCCACCTGGTGATCGTCCGCCACCAACACCGCCTGGCCCGCCTCGATGACCGGCAGCACGTTCTCGGCATAGGTCGGGTCGCCGTACTTGGTGTGCAGGTATTCCGCGCCTTCGACTTCCTTCTTCGAGAGGATGTAGCGCGCATTGGGAAAGGTCGGATGCCAGCGGCCGTCCTGCCAACGGGTGTTCCAGCCGCTGTGGTCGACGTGCAGGTGGCTGCACAGCACGACGTCGATGTCCTCGGGGCGCAGTCCCAGGGTGGCGAGACCGGCGAGGTAGCTGGTGCCGTTCATCTGGTCCCAGGCCGGGTACCACTTCACCGACTTGTGATTGCCGACGCAGCTGTCGACCAGTACCACGTGGCGCGGCGTGCGCACCACGTAGCTCTGGATCGGCATGATCAGTTCATCGGTGCGCGGATCGAGCGCGCCCTGGTCGAGCCAGTGGCGATGCGGCGCGAGCAGCTCAGGTGTCGCATCCGGAAAGAAATCGTAGACGCTCATGAAGGGGCCGTTGCTCTCGATGATGCGGCCGATCTCCACCTCTCCGAGCTTCATCCAAGTCATGCGTCGTTCCTCCCCGATGAGGACCCGATGATATAGTGGCCGTCCCTGCCTACCCAAGGCGCGGCGCTCGTGCCGCGGTGCCCACCGTCCGATGTCTGTGTCTCGCCTTGCCTGCCAAGCCCGTGTCCTGCTCCTGGCTCTGCTCTGCGCCGTATCCGCTTCCCGCGCGGACGAACCCGCCGCGAGCGCGCCGCTGGACGCCGGCCCGCAGACCTACTCCGTGGTATTCGAGAACGACCTGTTCGGCGACAGCGACGCGCAGTACACCAATGGCGTCAAGCTGTCCTGGATGTCGCCGAACCTGAAGGCTTTGGACGGCGCGCCCGACGTGCATCGCTGGCTGGCCCATGCCATTCACGGTCTGAACGCTTTCGAGCACGCGGTGGTCGGCGACAGCGATCGCGCGTTCAACATCGGCTTCACCATCGGCCAGCTGATGTTCACGCCGAACGACACCCAGGCGGTGCGGCTGGTGGAGGACGATAGGCCCTATGCCGGCTGGCTGTTCGGCGGGCTGTCACTGGTCAGCAAGAACGATCGCGTGGCCGACACCTTCGACGTGCAGTTCGGCATGGTCGGGCCAGCCTCGCTGGCCGAGGACGCGCAGGAGCTGATCCACGACCTGCGCGGCTTCGACACGCCGCGCGGCTGGCAGAACCAGCTCTCCAACGAACCCGCCTTCCTGCTCTACTACGAACGCCGCTGGCGGCTGTTCGACGGTCGTCTGTACCGGCAGCTCGGCTACGACTTCATCGCCCACGCCGGCGTGGCCGGCGGCACGGTCGCGGTCTACGGCGCGGGCGGCGGCGAGCTGCGCGCGGGCTGGAACCTGCCGCGCGACTTCGGCACCGCGCTCATCCGGCCCGGCGGCGATGCGAATGCGCCGGTGACGGTGAGCGGCGCGGGTGGTCACGGCCGCGGCTTCGGCGCCTACGGCTTCGCGGCCTTCGGCGGCCGCGTGGTCGGACACAACATCTTCCTCGACGGCAACACCTTCGAAGACAGCCACAGCGTCGACAAGAAGCACGCCGTGGGGGACCTCATCGTCGGTGCGAGCATGGTGCTGGACGGCGTCAAGCTGTCCTACGCCCAGGTGTTCCGCACGCGCGAGTTCGACGGCCAGGAGCGCCAGCACAACTTCGGCTCGGTGAGCCTGTCGGTGTCGTTTTGAAGACGCGGCCCCGCATGGTCGATTGTGAATCGGGGACAGACCACGTTTTCGCGGCGCTCGGCGGAAACGAGATCTGATTGCTCAAACAGCCGCGAAAACGTGGTCTGTCCCCGATTCATGTCTCCTTACAGCATCTGCCAGCGGCCACCCTGTTCCCGCGCCCGCCCATCGTCGCGCAGCTTCAACAGGTGCGCGGTCAAGGACAGCGCGGCCCAGCCGTGCAGTGCGGGGTCCACGTCGTCGTAGACCGGCGGAGTGAGTTCCTCGACGCTCGCCGTCCCGAGCCGTGACAGCGCGTCCGCCACCTTGGCCTCGCGCTTCAGGCGATGGGCGATGAGGTGCTCGATCTCGCCGCGCGGATTGCCAATCAGATCGCCGTGACCAGGCGCGAGCCAGGCGACGTCGTAGTTCAGCATGCGCCGCAGCGACTCGATGTAGTGCCGCATGTCGCCGGCCGGCGGCACGATCACCACGGTCGAGCCGCCCATCACGTGGTCACCGGTCATCAGCAGGCCGTCTTCCTCGACCAGGAAGCACACGTGATTGGCCACGTGCCCCGGTGTCAAGAGCGCGCGCAGGCTGAATTCCTCGGTGCGGTGGCAATCGTCCTGGGCCAGGGCGCGGGCGCCGGTGAAGCTCTCGTCCTGGTAGCCGTCGTTGGGAATGATGTTGCCCACCAGTTCGGCGCCGGTGCGCGCGGCCAGGGTCGCGGCGGCGGGTGAATGATCGCGGTGGGTGTGGGTGACGAAGATCCAGCGCAGCCGTCCGTCGCAGATGCGCTCCAGCGCGTCGACGTGGCTGGGCAGGTCCGGGCCGGGATCGACGAGCGCGATCTCGCGTTCGCCGACCAGGTAGCTGTTGGTGCCGGGGCCGGTCATGCGGCCGCTGTTCGGCGCGGTCACGCGCCGCACGCGCGGCGAGACTTGCACGGCTTCGGCGTAACGGATCTCAGGCATGGGTCATCTCCTGTCGTGCGTGGTGCGGCGCGCGGCGCTGGCGCCAGGGCAGGGCATTCTCGAGCTGCGCGGCGAGACGGAACAGCGTGGCTTCCTCGTAGAGCCGCGCGGTGAACATCATGCCGATCGGCAGACCCTCACGCGAGGCGCCGAGCGGCAGGCTGATGGACGGCTCGCCACTCATGTTGGCCAGCATGGTCGACACCACGAAGCGGAAGTTGTTCGCCACCAGCTGGCGGAGCAGCCGGTCGACCGGCGGGCGCAGGCCGCGCGGCAGGCTGGCGGTGACGCGCACCACGAGGTAGTCGAGGCCGCGCGGCTCGAAGGCGCCGAGCGGCACCGGCGGCTCCGCCAGCGTCGGCGTGAGCAGCACGTCGTAGTCCTGCATGAAGCGTCCGAGCACGCGCATCTGCGCTTCCACGTCGCGCTGCGCGCGGGTCAGCGCCACGGCGTCGAAGGCATGGCCGAGGCGCGCCATGGCGCGGGTCGTGAGCTCGAGCTCGTCGGCGCGCGGCGCGCGGCCGCGCAGCGCCGTCGCCTCGACCAGCTCGGCGCCGGTGCAGGCCATCACGCGGCGCAGGTAGGCGGTGCCGAGCGTGAGCCTGTCGAGTGGTGGCACGGCGTACTCCACCTGATGGCCGAGGCGCGCGAGGCTCGCCGCGGTGTCGTCCAGCACCGCCAGGCAGTCGGCCGAGAGCGGCGCCTCGCAGCACAGCGCCTCGCGACACACCGCGATGCGCAGACGCCCCGGGTCGCGTCCCACTTCGTCCAGGAAGGGACGCGGCGGCGGCGGCGCGGCGTACAGCGCGCCGGCATCGGCGCCGGCGGAGACATCGAGCAGCGCCGCGCTGTCACGCACCGTGCGGGTGATGACGCCGTCCTGCACTTGCCCGTACCACGGTTCACCGCGCTCGGGGCCGCTCGGGTTGCGGCCGCGCGAAGGCTTGAGACCGACCAGGCCGCAGCAGGCCGCCGGGATGCGAATCGAACCGCCGCCGTCGCTGGCCGCGGCGGCAGGCACGATGCCGGCGGCCACCGCCGCCGCCGCGCCGCCGCTCGAGCCGCCGGCGGTATGGGAGAGCCGCCAGGGATTGCGTGTCGGACCGAACAGCCGCGGTTCGGTCGAGCCGACCAGGCCGAACTCGGGGGTGTTGGTCTTGCCGAGCGTGATGAGTCCCGCGCCGTGCATGCGGCGCACGAACTCGGCGTCTTCCGCCGGCACGTGATCCACCAGGAAGCGCGAGCCGCAGCTCATCGGCACGCCGGCCCAGGCCTGGCCGAGATCCTTCAGCAGGAAGGGCACGCCGGCGAAGGGCGCGCCGCGATCGATCACGCGTGACGCGGTGCGCGCGCGCTCGTAGGTCTTGGTCACCACCGCGTTCACGGCCGGGTTGACGCGTTCACAGCGGGCAATGGCTTCCTCGACCAGCTCCGCGGCGCTGACCGCGCCGGCCTTGACCAGCGCGGCGAGGCCGAGCGCGTCGTAGGCGTCGTATTCCGCGAAGCCACTCATGCGTCGGCGCCGACCGCGACACGAAACCTGCATGGGCGGCGCATGGCACGAGTTCCTGCTCGATGAAGGGCGCTCAATCTCCCATAAAAGCGCGCCCTCGGGTAGGGCGCGCGCGAGCGGTGCCGACCCTCGAATTTGCGGGACTCTGGACCCTGGCCAGAATTAGCCCGTGAACACCGAGGGTGCGCCTTGCTGCGGCGAGCCAGGCGCGGCCGAATGTAGAGATAATTCTTGCCAGGGTCCTTACATCGCTGCGCCGTGGCGGGCACTATAGCCGCGCTACATCCTGACCGCTGCTCGGAGGAGACATGTCCGCACTGGTGCTCGACGGCAAGGCGCTCGCCGCGGCCGAGGAACAGGCCCTGGCCGTCCGGGTCGCGTCGCTCGCCGCGCGCGGCGGCCGCCTGCCGATCCTGGCCACCATCCTGGTGGGCGATGACCCGGCCTCGGCGACCTATGTGCGCATGAAGGGCAATGCCTGCCAGCGCGTCGGCATGCGCTCGCAGCGGGTCGAACTGTCGGCCGCCACCACCACCGAGGAACTGCTCGCGCGCATCGATGCGCTGAACGCCGACCCGGACGTGCACGGCATCCTGCTGCAGCACCCGGTGCCCGCGCACATCGACGAGCGCGCCTGCTTCGATCGCATCGCGCTCGCCAAGGACGTGGACGGCGTGACCACGCTCGGCTTCGGCCGCATGGCGATGGGTGAGCCGGCCTGGGGCTCGGCGACACCGGCCGGCATCATGCGCCTGCTCGCGCATTACAAGGTGGACCTGCGCGGTCGCCTGGCCGTGGTGGTGGGCCGCAGCCCGATACTCGGCAAGCCGATGGCCGCCATGCTGCTGAACGCCGACGCGACGGTCGTCATCTGTCACTCACGCACGCGCGACCTGCCGGCGCTGATCGCACAGGCAGACGTCGTGGTCGGCGCGGTCGGCAAGCCGGAATTCATTCGCGCCGAGTGGATCAAGGACGGCGCGGTGGTGGTCGACGCCGGCTATCACCCAGGCAATGTCGGCGACATCGAACTCGGCCCGCTCGTCGAGCGCGCCGCGGCCTACACTCCGGTGCCGGGCGGCGTCGGGCCCATGACCATCAATACCCTGATCGCGCAGACCGTGTCGGCTGCCGAAAGGGCGCTGGCGAACTGAGCCGCGCGGGGCCGCCCGCGACCTCGTCGCCAGGCATGAAGGGGAGCCTGCAACCATGAAGACCATTCCGCACCTGTTGAACGGCATCCGTATCCTCGACCTGTCGCGCGCGCTGGCCGGTCCGACCTGCACGCGCATGTTCGCCGAGATGGGCGCCGACGTGATCAAGGTGGAGGCCGCCCCCGACGGCGATCGCACCCGGCTCGTGTCCCGCATGCGCAACGAGCGCGGCCTGTACTTCGTGCAGCAGAATCTCAACAAGCGCTCAGTAGCCATCGACTTCCGTCAGCCCGGCGGACTGGATCTCGTGCGCGAGCTGGTGCCGCACTGCGACGTGGTGGTGGAGAACTACAAGCCCGGCGTGATGCAGGGCATGGGGCTCGCCTACGAGGAACTCAAGAAGCGGCGCGAGGACATCATCCTGTGCTCGATCTCGGCGCTCGGCCAGAGCGGTCCGCTGTCGACCAAGCCCGGCTACGACTACATCGCCCAGGCCTACGCCGGCGTGACGTCCATGATCGGCGATCGCGACGAGTCGCCCTACATCCCGCTGCTCGGGCTCGGCGACGTGCTGACCGGCGTGCACGCGGCCTTCGCCATCGCCGCCGCGCTGATTCACCGGGGGCGCACCGGGCAGGGCCAGATGCTCGACATCGCGCTGCTCGACTGCTACTACCATGCGCACGAAGTGAACGTGCACCAGTACACGGCGAGCCTGGGCGAAATCAAGCCGACCCGCTGCGGCCGTCACCTGAGCTACCTGTGCCCCGGCGGTGTGTTCAAGGCCAAGGGTGGCGACATCGTGATCATGGGCTTCCTGCATCACTGGCCGGACCTGTGCGCCGCCATGGGCCGCGCGGATCTCGCCACCGCGCCGGGCTGGGCGAGCGACGCCGAGCGCATGGAGCACCAGGCAGAGGTGATCGCGTTCATCGAGCGCTGGCTGCAGAGCTTCCCCGACGTGGACAGCGCGGTGGCGGCGATGGACGCCCACGACGTGCCGAACGCGCCGGTGCTCAGCATCGAGCAGACGGTCAAGCATCCGCACTTCATCGAGCGCGGCACCATCCGCACCATCAACGATCCCGTGGCGGGCGAGTTCCAGATCCCCGGTCATCCGATCAGGAGCTCGCTGTTCGCCAACAACCACGACTTCGTCGCGCCCTTGCTCGGCGAGCACAACGAGGACGTGCTGACCACGCTGCTCGGCAAGAGCGCCGAGGACGTTCGGCGGCTGGAGGCCGCCGGCGTGCTGATCTCGAAACCCTATTGAGCGCCGCGCCATGACCGAGAACAGCGAGGGCGATCGCCTGCTGACAGAAGAGCGCCGCATGATTCGCGACACGGCGCGCGAGTTCACCCTGAACGAAGTGCTGCCGGTCGCCAACCGGTTGGACCCGGTGCAGGGCGAGATCCCGATGGAACTGCGCCAGAAGCTCGCGGACATGGGCTACTTCGGCATCCGCGTGCCGGAGGAATACGGCGGCAGCGGTCTCGGCGTGTTCGAGTACTGCCTGGTGGCCGAGCAACTCGCGCGCGGCTGGATGAGCGTGGCGAGCATCATCGCGCGCGGCAACGGCACCATGACGCTGGACCTGCTCGACCCCGAGCGCCGCGCGCGGCTCATGCCGCGGGTGGTGCGCGGCGAATACCTGGGCGCGATGAGTCTGTCTGAGCCCGACACCGGCTCTGATCTCGCGTCCATCTCGTGCCGCGCCGAGCGTGACGCCGAGGGCTGGCGCATCACGGGCAACAAGTACTGGTGCACCTTCGCCGATGGCGCCGACTACATCCTGCTCTTCGCGCGCACCGGCGCGCCGCCGGCGCCGGACAAGCGCCATCTCGGCATCAGCGCGTTCCTCATCGACAAGCCGCGCGGCGGCTTTCCGCCCGGGGTGCAGGGCGCCGAGATCCCGAAGATCGGCTACTTCGGCTGGAAGACTTTCGAGCTCGCCTTCGATGGCTGCCGTCTGCCGGCCGACGCACTGATCGGCACGGAGGGCAAGGCCTTCTACGCGCTGGCCCGCGCGCTGGACGAAGCGCGCGCGCACACCGCCGCGCGCTCCATCGGGCTCGCCCAGGGCGCGCTCGAGGACGCGCTGGCCTACGCCCAGGAGCGCCAGCAGTTCGGCCGACCCATCGCCGAGTTCCAGGACCTGCGCTTCAAGCTCGCGCGCATGGCGACCGACATCGAGGCCGCGCGCCAGCTGCTGTACTACGTGTGCGAGCGTATCGACTCCGGTGAACGCTGCGACAAGGAAGCGTCGATGGTGAAGTATTTCGCGAGCGAGATGGCCGAGCGCGTGACCAGCGACGCGCTGCAGATCCTGGGCGGCGCCGGCTACACCAAGCTGCACGCGGTGGAGCGCTACTGGCGCGACGCGCGGCTGACCAAGATCTTCGAAGGCACGAGCGAGATCCAGCTGCGCATCATCTCCGACCACCTGCTCGGCAAGCCGGCGAGCTGACGCACCATGCCGGTCCACCCGAATCTCACCGGCGTGCTCGATGGCATGGTGGTGCTGGATCTCACCCAGGTCCTGGCCGGACCATACTGCACCATGATGCTGGCCGACCACGGCGCCGACGTGATCAAGATAGAGCCGCCCGAGGGCGACGTGTCGCGCGGCATCGGCGTCTACGACCCGCGCGATACGGCGCGCCGCCACAGCGGCTACTTCCACAGCGTGAACCGCAACAAGCGCAGCATCGCGCTGGACCTGAAGCGGCCGGCCGACGTCGCGCTGTTCAAGCGCATGGTCGAGCAGGCCGACGTGGTGGTGGAGAACTACCGGGTCGGCGTGATGGAGCGGCTGGGGCTGTCCTACGAGACGCTGGCCGAGATCAACCCGCGCCTGGTCTATGCCGCGCTGCGCGGCTTCGGCGATCCGCGCACCGGCGCGAGCCCCTATGCCGACTGGCCGGCCTTCGACATCGTCGCGCAGGCCATGGGCGGCTTCATGAGCATCACCGGTCCGAGCGCCGACACGCCGCTCAAGTCCGGCCCCGGTATCGGCGACATCATTCCCGGCATCATGTGCGCGTTCGGCATCGTCGCCGCCGTGCGCCACGCCGAGCGCCATGGCCGCGGACAGTTCCTGGACGTGGCGATGTACGACGTGATCCTCGCCGTGTGCGAACGCCTGGTCTACCAGTACTCGGTGGGTGGCATCGTGCCGACACCCGAGGGCAACGAGCATCCGCTGGTCAACCCGTTCTCGATCTTCCCGGTTACCGATGGCTGGGTGGCGATCGGCTGTCCCATCGAGGCGCAGTGGCAGACGCTCGCGAAACTCATCGGGCGCGAAGACCTGCTGGCCGATCCCGGCCTGCAGAGCAACGCGGATCGCGTGAAGCAGCGCGCGCGGGTGCGCGAGGCGATCGTCGCCTGGACCGCGCCGCGTTCGAAGCGCGAGGTCGCCGAAGTACTCGGCGGGCGCGTGCCCATCGGCCCGGTCAACAACGTGGTCGACATCTTCGCCGACCCGCACGTCGCCGCGCGGGGCATGCTGGCCGAGGTGGATATCGTCGAACTCGGCCGCAGCTTCGCGCTGGCCGGCGTGCCGGTGCATTTCAGCGCCACGCCGGGCGGCGTGCATGCCGCGGGCCCGGGGCTGGACCAGCACCGCGCCGAGATCCTCGCGCAGTTCGAGTTGTAGGTCGGGTTTCAACCCGACATTCGATCCAAACCTTTGAAGAAGGCTCTGAATGGAATGTCGGACTGAAGTCCGACCTACAAACTCGTAGGCGAATTCGTGGGCTTGAATGTCGGACTGAAGTCCGACCTACAATGCACACCTTGCGCATCCCGGGGAGGTCCTGCACATGAAACTCGGTGTCTTCCACTTCAACACCGAATACTCCATCCGCGCCGACGAACTGGCGATCGCCGCCGAGGAGCGCGGCTTCGAGTCGCTGTGGTTCCCGGAACACACGCACATTCCGGCCAGCCGCCTGACTGAGTGGCCGGGCAAGGGGCCGCTGCCGCGCGAATACGTGCACATGTCCGATCCCTTCGTCAGCGCCGCGGCCGCCGCGGTGGTGACCAAGACCTTGAAGCTCGGCACCGGCATCTGCCTGGTGGTGGAGCACGATCCGCTCGCGCTCGCCAAGACCGTCGCGACGGTGGATCAGATCTCCAACGGCCGCTTCCTGTTCGGCGTCGGCGCCGGCTGGAACCGCGAGGAGATGGAGAACCACGGCACGGCTTACGACAAGCGCTGGAAGGTGCTGGAGGAGCGAGTACGCGCCATGAAGGCGCTGTGGACCGAGGAAGAGGCAAGCTTCCACGGCGAGTACGTCGACTTCGACCGCGTGTGGTCCTACCCAAAGCCCGTGCAGAAGCCGCATCCGCCGGTGATCCTCGGCACCTTCGCCTCGGCCTGGGGCCGCAAGCGCGTGGCGGAATTCGGCGACGGCTGGATACCGATAGACCGCTTCCACGGCGATCTCGCGACCGACATCGCGGATCTCCACCAGCGCCTGCGCGACAAGGGCCGTGACCCGGCCTCGGTGCCGATCTCCATGTTCGATATCTTCGAGACCAGCGAGGACGACCTCAAGCGCTTCGCCGACCTGGGCGCCATCGAGCGCGCCATTCCGCGCTGCCCCACGGCCGACAAGGACACCGTGCTGCGCTGGCTCGACAAGTACGCCGCCATTGGGCGGCGCATCGGCGCGATGTGAATCGTCACGCGCGCGACATTTCCCGCAACCACGCTGTCACCACCCACCCGCAAGGAGTCCCGCGATGATCAAGCTCTACGGTTTCGCCGTCAGCAACTACTACAACATGGTCAAGTTCGCTCTACTGGAAAAGGGCGTCGAGTTCGCCGAAGTCGCCGCCATGCCGAGCCAGGAAAGCGACTACAAGTCCAAGAGCCCGATGGGCAAGGTGCCCTGCATCGAGACCGACAAGGGTTTCCTGTCCGAGACCAATGTCATTCTCGACTGCCTCGAGGAGAGCGTGCCGAGCCCGGCGCTGCTGCCCAAGGATGCGTTCGCCCGCGCCAAGGTGCGCGAGGTGATGAAGGTGCTCGAGCTCTACATCGAGCTGCCGGCCCGTCGCCATTACGGCGAACTGTTCTTCGGCGGTCCGCGCAACCAGGCGGCCTTCGAGGAGGCGAAGCCGGTGCTGGAGAACGGTGTGAAGGCGCTCACCCAGCTCTGCAGCATGAAGCCCTTCCTGTGCGGCGAGTTCAGCCTGGCCGACATCGTCGCCGCGCACACCTTCATCTATGCCGCGCCGGTGTGCCAGGCGATCTACGGCTGGGACGTGATCGGCGCCATCCCGGGCATGAAGGCCGCCATCGACGCGGCCAACGCGCGCCCGGCCGGCGCCAAGGTGCTGGCCGATCAGCAGGCCGCGCTGGCGGCCATGCAGGCGCAGAACAAGGGCTGATCGTGCCTGTAGGTCGGACTTCAGTCCGACATTCCTGTCCAGCGTATCAATTGAGTCTCTGGGACGAATGTCGGGCTGAAGCCCTACCTACATTGGACTTCACATTCTTCGAGGACCAACCATGAGCACCTCTCTCATCCTGCCGGTGGACGCGATCCGCGAGCGTCTGAACGCCGATCCGGAGTTCAAGCTCGCCGCCCGCTTCTGGTACTGCGACCTGCGCTTCAAGGTCGGTGAGGACCTGTACTTCATGCACGTCGAGAACGGCCGCGTGCAGAGCTTCGTGCAGGGTACGCACGGCTTCGATCCCTACACCATCAACGTCGCCGGTCCGGTGGAGGTGTGGGAGCAGATGCTGGCCGACAAGCCCAAGCCCTTCTATCACGACTGGTTCGCGGCCTCGTTCCACCATCCCTTCGAGTTCGGTGGCGACCTGGAGTCGGCCTATGCCTACTACTACGCGCTGCGTCGCATCCACGCCATCATGGGCGAGTGCTGGCGCGCTGAACGCAAAGCCGCCTGAGGAGAGAGCACCATGGCACGTTTTTCGCCAATCACCGGGCGCTATGTCTATCTCGATGTCGACGGCGTCGAGTACCGGGTCTACCTGGAAGAGGCGGGGCAGGGCATTCCGCTGGTCTGCCAGCACACCGCGGGCTCGGACGGGCGCCAGTACCGGCACCTGCTGGAAGACCCTGAGATCACTTCGCGCTTTCGCGTGATCGCGGCCGACCTGCCCTACCACGGCAAGTCTCTGCCACCCATGACGGTGCGCTACTGGGAGCAGCAGTACCGCCTGACCCAGAAGTTCTTCATCGACTACTGGGTGAAGCTCGTCACCGAGCTGGAACTCGATCGGCCGGTGTACATGGGCTGCTCCATGGGCGGTCACCTAGCGGCCGATCTCGCGCTGTACAAGCCTGAACACTTCCGCGCCTGCATCGGCCTCGAGGCCTCGATGTGGAGCGGCAACATGGACCGGCTGATCGAACAGTGGTGGCACCATCCACGACTGTCGAACGAATCGAAGCCGGCGGCCATGATGAGCCTCTGTTCGCCCCACGCGCCCGAAGCCAACGTGCGCGAGACCATCTGGGCCTACAGCCAGGGCGCGCCTGCGGTATTCGCGGGCGATCTCAACTACTACGGTATCGAGCACGACCTGCGCGAGAAGGCCGGGCAGATCGACACGAAGAAGTGCATGCTCTACGTGCTGTCCGGCGACTACGACTGGTCGGCCTATCCCGAGGCGTCCAAGGCGCTGGCCGACGCCGTCCCCGGCGCGACCTACGCGCTGATGAAGGGCATGGGACACTTCCCGATGGCCGAGGATCCGCAGCAGTTCAAGAAGTACCTGCTGCCGGTGCTGGACGCGATCGAGAAACTGTAGGTCGGACTTCAGTCCGACATTTGAGGTGCCGATCGGGTTTCAATCCGACATCCGGTTCCGGAGCGCCGAACAAGCGCCCTGGACCAAATGTCGGGCTGAAGCCCGACCTACGGCCGCGGCACGTCCTTCACCTGCTCGGCGTACTTGGCGATCACTTCGCCGACCTTCTGCATGATCTCCGCCTGCATCTGCATCTCGAGCTTCGCGTTGCCCGGCGGCAGGCTCGGCAGGGCCACCATGCGCGGCATCATGGGGGCGCCCATGGGACCGCCCATCATGCCCTTGTGCATGCAGCGGTGATGGTTACCGCCTTCCGGCCCGTCGGCGTGGTGGTGGTGGCCCATGCCCGGGCCGACGGCGTCCTTGGGATTGTCGGCGGCAGGGTCGGCCTGGGCGACGCCCTGGCAGAGCAGCAGGGCGGCGGCAGTGGCGAGCAAAGTGGTGCGCATGGTGAACCTCGGGTGGCCGTGCGGCCGGATGGTCGGTCGAAGATACAACGCGAGTGAACGACATCGCGCCGATGCCGCCCATGATCGCGATCAGGCGGCGACCTGACCAGCGGCAATCCGCCACGGCCGGACGTCCCCGGGCCGGCTACAATGCCGCGCACTCGAACCACGACGCCACGCTACACCGATGAATTTCGCCAGGTTCTGGAGCAGCGTCGAAGTGCGCGTGCCGGCGCGCTTCGGCAAGCCGGCGCTGGTGCGTGTGTGGGGCGGGTCCAACGTCGACGCAGGCGAGGCGCGCGCGGCGGCGCAGGCGCGGGCGGCACGGGCGCTGGATTTCTTCGCCGGTCGCCTGGACGACTACGCCTACGACGCCGACCTGATCCGCGAGGAGGTCGTCGAGGAGTTCGCCGACGAGGGGGGTGCCCGTCTCGCGGTCATCACCCGCAATCGCTACGGCGCGCTGGTGCTGAACACCGAGCGCGTGCTGTTCGGCGACATCGACCTGCCGAGCGAGAATCTCTTGCTGCGGGTCGCCAACCGCCTCGGCAGGCGGGCGCGGGACAAGGGCTTCTTCCTCGAACGGATGCGCGCCTTCCAGGCCGAGCACCCCGATCTCTCCTTCTGCGTCTACGAGACCCGCGCCGGCCTGCGCTTCATCGTGACCAACCGCGAGCTGTCACCGGACGCGCCCGAGGTCGACCTCCTGTTCCAGTCGCTGAAAGTCGATCGCCTGTACACCCGCCTGTGTCGCAGCCAGCGCTGCTTTCGCGCGCGCCTCACGCCCAAGCCGTGGCGCATCGGCCTGCCGCGGCCCAAGGCCCGCTTTCCCTTTCGCTCGGAACTCGAACAGAAGAGTTTCAATTTCTGGCTCGCGCAGTACGTGGCAAAATCGCGCAACGCCTGCGCCGCGCGCCGGCTGGAGAGGATTGGGGACACGACCATGCCGGCCGCGGTACGGCGCGTGGTCGAACTGCACGACCGCTACGCCTGCGACGACGACGCCAGCCTCGCCTGACGCGCCGCGGGACCGACCATCGACAAGGGGACCGAGCATGTATCCAGGCAAGTACGCCCACACCCAGCCCGACAAGCCGTGCTTCATCATGGCCGGCAGCGGCGAGGTGGTGACCTACGGTGAACTCGAGGCGCGCACCAACCGGCTCGCGCACCTGCTGCGCCGCACGGGTCTGAAGCGCCTCGATCACTACTCGCTCTTCATGGAGAACCACGCACGCTTCGTCGAGTGCTGCGGCGCCGGCGCGCGCGCCGGGCTGTACTACACCTGCATCAACTCCTACCTCACGGCGGATGAGGTGGCGTTCATCGTCAACGACAGCCAGTCCGATGTGCTGATCACCACCCGTGCGCGGCGCGAGGTGGCAATGGAGGCGGCGAAGCTCTGCCCGCGTCTGAAGCTCTGCCTGATCGTGGACGGCACCGGCGACGACGGCCCCTTCGTCGACTACGCGCGCGCGGTGGCCGACATGCCGGCCACGCCGATAGACGACGAGTACCTCGGTGCCGCCATGCTCTATTCCTCGGGCACCACCGGCCGGCCCAAGGGCATCCTGCGTCCGCTGCCGGAGAACCCGCCGAGCGAACCGCTGCCGCTCTACCATTTTCTCCTGAAACTCTGGCAGTACCGCGAGGGCATGATCTATCTCTCGCCCGCGCCGATGTACCACTCGGCGCCCAACACCGCGGTCAGCCTGACGCTGCGCATGGGCGGCACCTGCATCATCATGGAGCGCTTCGATCCGGAACAGTATCTCGCGCTGATCGAGAAGCACCGCGTCACCCACAGCCAGCTCGTGCCGACCATGTTCAGCCGCATGCTGAAGCTGCCGGACGAGGTGCGCGCGCGCTACGACCTGTCTTCGCTGGAGTTCACCGTGCACGCGGCCGCGCCCTGCCCGGTGCAGGTCAAGCAGGCCATGATCGACTGGTGGGGACCGATCATCCACGAGTACTACGGCGCCACCGAGGGTCTCGGCTTCACCGCCTGCGACAGCGCCGAATGGCTCGCCCATCCGGGCACGGTCGGCAAGGTCATGCTCGGCGAACTGCACGTGCTTGACGACGAGATGCACGAAGTACCGACCGGCACCTCGGGTACGCTGTGGTTCAAGACCGCGACGCCCTTCGAATACTTCAACGATCCGTCGCGCACCGCCGAAGCCCGTTCGCCGGACGGCAGCATGAGCACGGTGAACGATGTCGGCTACGTCGACGAGGACGGCTACCTCTATCTCACCGATCGCAAGACCTTCATGATCATCTCCGGCGGCGTGAACATCTACCCGCAGGAGTGCGAGAACCTGCTCATCACCCACCCCAAGGTGCTGGATGCGGCGGTGTTTGGCGTGCCGAACGAGGATCTCGGCGAGGAGGTGAAGGCGGTCATTCAGCCGGTCGCGGGCGTCGCGCCGGACGACACGCTGGCCGCGGAACTGATCGAGTTCTGCCGCGCGCACCTCTCCCACCAGAAATGCCCGCGTTCGGTCGATTTCATCGAGGAGATGCCGCGCCTGCCGACCGGCAAGCTGTACAAGCGCCTGCTGCGCGACCGCTACTGGGGCGACAAGCAGAGCCGCATCGTGTGAGGCCCGCGTCCGCATGATCCATCTGCCCGAGATCCGCGCCGCCCTCGCGCGCCTGGAGCACGACTGGTCGGTCTACGATCCGCACCCCAGCCAGGCCGCCGTGGCGATGATCCTGCACCACGGCGAGAGCGGCGGGCTGGAGGTGTGCTTCATTCGGCGCGCCGAGCGGGTGGGTGATCCGTGGTCGGGCCAGGTCGCGTTTCCCGGGGGGCGCGCCAGCGCATCGGATCCCGACGCCTTCGCCGTCGCCGAGCGTGAGACCTTCGAGGAGGTCGGCATCGTGCTGCGCCCCGAGCATCGCATCGGCGCGCTGCCGATGCGCGCGGTGGAGCGCAACGTGCGGCGCGGCGGGCTCACGCTGTGGCCCTTCGTCTACCACGTGGGCGCGGCCGAACGCGCGCAGGCCACGGCGCGCATCCCGGCCGAGGTGGCGAGCGTGTTCTGGGTGCCGATAGGTCACCTGTTCGACGAGGCGGCGGTCACCGAGCTGGAATATCCGCCGGGCTCCGGCAGTCCGACCTGGCCCGGCATCCAGTTCGGCGAACACGTGATCTGGGGACTCACTCTGCGCGTGCTGGCGAGCTTCGCCGAGGTCATGCAGCGCAGTCTTCCGGCGCTCGCCTGACTTCGATCAAGTCGCGTGCCCGGCCGGGTGGCGAGGGCGCACTATACTCAGGGCCGGCGCGGCATCAGCGCAACGAGGTAACCGTCATGCGTTTCACCAGCATCGTTCTCCCCACCGATTTCTCCGAACACGCCGACCGCGCCGCGGCCGTCGGTCTGGACCTCGCCGCGCGGGACGGCGCCAAGGTACTCGCGCTGCACGTCTTGCCCATGGCGGATCTCGTCGTCGGCGAATACCCGGTGGTGATGGTCGAGGATCTGCAGGGCGAACTCATGAAGGACGCCGAGCAGCGCATGGCGGCCTGGGCTGCGAAGCAGTCGGTGCCGGTGGAGACCCTGGTGGTGTGGGGCAACCCGGCGCTCGACATCTGTCGCATCGCTGGCGAGAAGGGCGCCGACCTGATTGTCACCGCGACCCACGGGCGCAGCGGGCTCGCGCATCTCTTCATGGGCAGCGTGGCCGAGCGCGTGGTGCGCCACGCGCCCTGCTCGGTGCTGGTGGTGCGGGGCCGGTCGAATTCGTGACTGTGGCGGAGTGGGGGCGAGAGGCTGCCTCTGCCGCGGAAACCATAACCCGCGCGCATGGCCGCGCGGGGTGGATGTAAACGTTCAAGCTCGGGCCAGGGCTGCCGCTAAGATGGCCGAACAGGGGTCGTGCGCGGCCCACCTTCCAGAGGGAAGGCATTTATATCCATCGGCGGGCGGCGGTTCCTCTCTTGACAGGGTTAATCAACGATCCGGCTTTCGCTTTCCATCGGTCGTCCCTGCGCCCAGCAGCTCAGGACGACCTCAGTTTCTCCCTGCAGCACTGCCTGCACAGCGCCCTGCTGCATCTCGCGCCGGTGGTGGTATTCAGGCCTGACGGCGAAATCGTGCTATGGGGACGTGGTGCCGAACGCACCACCGGCTACAAGTCAGAGCAGGCCTTGCACGCCACGTTCGCCCACCTCGTTAAGCCCCACTTTCGCTGCCGCTGGGCGGAGGTGGAGGAGGAGATCGCACGCTCCGGAGAATGGTGTGGCGAGGTCACAATCTGTCATGCGGACGGCCGCTATGTGGACGTCGTCGTCCACCTCGTGCGGTTCGTCGACCCGGACTCGGGCGAAGCACTGATGCTCGAGTCGCACGTCGATATCAGCGCGCAGAAGTTAGCCGAGGCCTCGAGCTATGCCGCCGAACAGACGCTCGTCCAGGCCCTGCGTCACGGTGGCGCCGGAACCTGGACTTTCGATTCTGAGCGCGACGAGGTGCGCTGGGATCTCACCACGCAACGACTGCTCGAGCGGGGGGATTTCCCGGTTTCCCACGGTCGCATTCCTCTGCGATTGGCACTGACCGCGTTGCACGAGTCGTGTCGGGAGGCAATGGACACGGGGGTCGCGGACACGCTTCGCGACGGCCGCGACAGGCAGATGGATTTACGCCTCGCTGGCGCGGGCGAGGAGCGCTGGATATCGGTGACTCTGCGCCGGCCGCTGCACGCGCGAGGCTCTGCCGCACTGGTCACAGGTACCGTCACGGATATCACCGACCGGGTACGTATCGTTCGGCAGCTGGCCGCATCCCGGGAGGATGTTCGGCGCTATGTCCACGGACTCGATGCTGCCATCGAGGACCAGCGCCGGCACATCGCGCGCGAACTGCACGACGAACTCGGACAGCGCCTCACGGCCCTGAAGATCGATCTACATTGGTTGACGCGGACGCTCGAGGGCGGCGTGGGTATGAATGAAGCCACCCGCGCACGCTTGCGCGACATGGACAGCATCATCGCGGATACCATCACCGAAGTGCGCTCGCTGAGCGCCATGCTGCGCCCGCTGGAACTCGATCACCTGGGCTTGGTGGCGGCGCTGGACGCATTTCTCGACAAGTTCCAAGCCCGGACCTCGCTCGAGGTCCGACGCAACCTCGACAAGGCCGACCAGGTGGGCGCGGAGCATCGAATGGCGGTGTTCCGCATCGTCCAGGAGGCGTTGACCAACGTGGCGCGCCACAGCGAGGCCAGCGCTGTGGAAGTACGGGCGAGCGAGGTCGCTGGCATGCTGCGAATCGAAGTGCGGGACAATGGCAAGGGTATGCCGGCGACAGCGCCTCCCGGGCACTTCGGCGTGACGGGCATGCGCGAGCGCGCCGAAGCGATTGGCGGCACTCTGGACATCCACAGTGAAGGCGGAACCCACGTGGTGCTCGACCTGCCCGGTGCCTGATCGTGCACCACGTGGTGATCGCCGACGACCATCCTCTGCTGCGGCGTGGCATCGTCGAGGTGCTGCGCGGACGGTGGCCGCAGGCGCGCTACCACGAGGCCGACGATGCGGCAGGACTGTTCCATGCACTCGAGATCGGAACGCCTGACCTGGTGATCCTCGACCTGTCGCTGCCGGATCGACACGGTCTGGACTGCCTGGCGGCCTTACGACGGCTTCATCCGCAACTTCCCGTGCTGGTCCTCAGCATGCACGACGAGCAGTCGTGGGGTATGCGGGTTCTGGACAGCGGGGCCATGGGCTACCTGACCAAGGAGCGGGCGCCGACGGAACTGGTCAGCGCAGTGGACCGGATCCTGCGTGGTCGCAGGTACGTAGGGCCGGAGCTCGGCGAGATCCTCGTGTCACGTCGGACGGCAGGTGAGTCGCTCGCTCACGAGCAGCTGTCCGAGCGGGAATTTCGCGTGCTGCAATTGCTTGCCAGGGGGGAGAGTCTGACGGCCATCGCTGCGCAGTTGTTCCTGAGCCCTAAGACCATCACGACCTATCGCGCCAGGCTACTGACCAAGCTTGGACTGCGCAACAACGCCGAGCTGGTGCGCTACTGCGTTGACCAAGGGCTGGTGGGCTGAGCGCGCGATTCGCAGGCCGGACGGCTAGGGGAAACCCTACACGCCGCACCTACCCTGCCTGACATTCTCTCGCGGGCAGCACCCATCGGTGCGCCGACCGTCGAGGACTACTCTGAGTCGCATCAAGTCCGCCACAAAGGAAGCCGCGCGCAATGCCTCTTCAAATGGCCCTGAACTCGGTTCTACTGGTCGACGATTCGACCGCTGTCCGCTCTCGACTCGCGGGGATCCTCGCGGAGCTCGACGGTGTAGGTGAGATCAGGGAGGCCTCCAATCTGAGCGAAGCCCGCCTTCAGCTTCAGGACTTCTGCCCCGACACGGTAGTGCTGGATATCGAGATGCCCGGTGGGAGCGGACTGGAGATGCTCGATGAGCTGCGCGCCGGTCAGCCGGGCGGGCAAGTCATCGTCCTGACCAACTACCCGACGCCCGAATACCGCAACCGCTGCCTGACCATGGGCGCGACCTACTTTCTGGACAAGACGCTGGAGTTCCACCGCGTTGCGGAAATCATCACGGGTGCGGTGACAGAGTTCGCGGACTCGCCCGCCGAGGTCCGCGAAGAGGTGGAACGGCTGCTCGACCTGTTTGACTATCGCATCATCGGCACGCCGGCGGAGCAATGTTATGACGATCTGACCGCGATGGCCGCCCGTCTGTGTGCCGCGCCGGTTGCCTTGCTGACCTTGCATGATGCCGACAGGCAATGGGTGAAAAGCTGCAACGGTATCGCCCTGGCGGACATCCCAGACATCCGCAGGCATTGCGAGCGGACCGCGCTGGGTATCGCTCCTTATGTGGTCGAGGCGTTCGATGAGCCGGCGAACGAGGGCGCGGGCACGAGCCGCGACGGCCATCTGTGCTTTTTCGCCGGAGCGCCGCTCATCGCTGAGAATGGCTTCAGCCTGGGCACTTTGTCGGTCATGGACTATTGTCCTCGACGACTCGACGACGAGCAGTTGGGCTTCCTGCAGGCCTTGGCGCGGCAGGTGGTGTCTCTGCTCGAAATGCGCCGCACCGCGCTCGAGTTTCGTAACGTCCATGTCCGTCGCTCGATGACCGAGAAAGCTCTTGAGGCGCGCTCGGCCACCGACCCCCTCACGGGTCTTTCAAACCGTGTCGCCTTTCGGCAGGCGCTGGGCCACGCCCTGGTGCGGGCACAAGAGCAGCGGACCCGCGTCGCATGCTTGTACATAGATCTGGATGACTTCAAGAAGGTCAACGATGACCTCGGTCACGCCGCTGGAGACGCCCTGCTGCGCATGGTCGCCGAGCGGCTGCGAGACACCTTGCGCGATTCCGACGTCGTCGCGCGGCTCGGCGGAGACGAGTTCGCAGTGGCCTTGGTCGGGGTAGGGGAGGTGGACCATGTAGCACTGCTGGCCAGACGGCTGCTCGACCGCCTCGGTTCGCCCTACCAGCTCGGCAGCAACGTCGTGTGGGTGCGCGCCAGCATAGGGATCAGCGTGTCGCCCGAGGACGGCAACGAGGTCGATGAACTCCTGCAGCGGGCCGATCTCGCGCTGGCCTATGTGAAGGAGCGGGGGAAATCCGAGTTCCACTTCTTCGCCGAGGACCTGCGGGAGCGTCGGAACGCGCGTCTAGAATTGGAAAGCCGGCTCCGCCGGGCCGTGGAGCACGGCGAGTTCACCTTGGTCTATCAGCCACGTATCGCCTGTGATAATGGCGCGCTGGTGGGCTGTGAAGCCCTGTTGCGATGGCCGGGAGCGGATGGCTTTGCCGGCAACGTGCGCACCCTTGTTGAGGAGGCGGAGAAGTTGGGTCTCGGCGAGGCGCTCGGTGATTGGGTCGTGGAGCACGCCTGCGCGCAGTTGTCCCGCTGGCGCCAGCAAGGACTCGCCATGCCAACTCTGGCGATCAACGTCACGTCCAGTCAGATGCGGCCCGAGTTCGCCGCGCGCCTGCGCGACATCGCGGCCGCCCACGACGTGCCGCTTTCCTGCCTGGAGATCGAGATCAGCGAGGACTATGTCCTGCGCGACCTGGTGCGGGCGCGGGAGGCCATCGACGCCATTCGTGGCCTGGGCGCGCGCGTGGCGCTGGACGATTTCGGCACGGGATACGCGGCCCTGTCCGTGCTGCGGTCCGTACGCTTCGACGCAGTCAAGATCGATCCGATCATCGTGCGCAGCGTGGGAGGCGGGGACCTGGACGGGGCGATGGCCTCGGGGCTCATCGCGCTCGCGCGCACCCTCGGGCTGCGCATCACTGCGGAAGGCGTGGAGACGGGCGCGCAGTTGATGGCCTTGCGGGCCGACGACTGTGACGACTTCCAGGGCTACCTGATAAGTCCACCCTTGCCCCCGGACTCGCTCGCGGAGGTGGCGCAGGCGCGCCGTGCCAACGTGCCAACGGCTCTATTACGCGGGAGGGACTGGCGGTGATCGGGGCAGGAACGATGTCACCGACGAGTCCGGCAACGACGTTTCGCGGGCCCATGATGGTCGTAGTATGGAGTGACCGCGAGGGAATCCTGGGCGTGAACGACGGTTTCTGCGCCCTGACTCGTACGCCGGCGTCGGAATTGGTGGGACGGCCCGTCGCGCAATTGAGCACAGTGCTGGGCGACGAGTTTGGCGAACTCGCGGCCCGTGCGCGAGCCTCGGGGCGCGAGGTGACCGGGATACTCGACCTCCAAGGCGAGGCCGATGTGCGCCTGCGAGTCGCGGTCACAGTGAGCGGCCTCAACCTCGACCTTCCCCCCCTCGCGAGGCACGTCGCGGTGGCTCACGTCGCCGCGAGGATTCATGGTGCCTCGGCCAGAGATCGGCAGCTGGGTGATGTGTCTGACACAGCCAGGTCCGGGGCCGAAGGGTTTGCCGTGAAGCCATTCCTCGAGGTGGTCGCCCGCGCCTATCGGGCAGGGAGCCCGGATTCGAGCTCCCTGACGGTGGACTGTGACGCCCAGGTGCGTGTGCGGGCGGTTGCCCGACAATCGTTCCGGCGTTGTGTGTGGGAACTGGTGAACCAGGGGTGGGAGGGAGCCGCCACGATGTCGGTCAGACGACTGCGCGCGGGCGGACCACAGTTCTACACCGGCCAATGCGCCCACTGCGGCGTGACGTTCTCGGATAAGTGGATCGCGGTCGAGGTGGCGTGTCTGCCACCCGCGCGGCCCCTACAGGGCGCCGCGCGCGCGCACGCGATCACCAATCTGGGCCCGCTGGTCCATGTGGGTGGCGGCCACCTCATGGTCGCGACGGGGGACGGCGGTGAGGCCTGCACCCGGCTGCTGTTCGTGCCGGGCTGAGCGCCGCGCCGGGCGGCCTTCAGCGCCCGGCGTGATCGTCCAGTCGGCCTCAGGCCGGCTTCTTCATCCCAAGGCGCTCGTAGTACTTGAGCGGCACCTGCGCCGGGTCCTTGTAGATGACCATGCGGCAGTAGTCGCGACCGAGCTTCTCCGCCGGCTCGACCACGCAGAACGGCGCGCCGTTCTGCTCGATGTCGATCTTCTCCATCGAATACTCGTGCGCGCAGTACACCGGGTAGTCGGCGCGGCCGTAGGTCAGCGGCTGGGGCTTGGCTATCTTGTGGAAGGCGTTGTCGCCCTCGTACTTGCCCTCGGAGATCAGGCGCCCGCCGCTGCCGCAGGGCTTCATCTTGATTTCGACCTTCTCGTCGTCCTCGCTGATCTCGAGCGGCTGCAGATGCCCCTGCAGGCCGGCCGCGAACATCTTGATGCGTGCCTTCATGGTGTCCGGGCCCTTGGGCTGGGCGGCGACCAGCGGCGCCCACCAGGCGCGCACGCCCTCGTTCATGATCTCTTCGAGTTCCTCGTCGCCGTGGCGGCGCGCGATCTCCGAGAGCGTGGCGGTGACCCAGTTGCGATACAGGTCGTGCATGGACAGGAATTCGTTGTACATGCGTCGTGCGATCTTCTTGGCCTTCTCGCCGTCGCCGGCGTCGATGGCTTCGACCAGGCGATCGACCGTGCGCTTCTCCATCTCGCGCAGTTCGTCTTCGCTGAAGAATTTCTCCGCCATGTCGGTACTCCCCTTCGGTGGTGATGTTGCGGGTGCGCGGCTTTAGCCCGGCACTTCGCCTTCCAGGGTCACGCGGTGCATCAGGCGCCGGTGGCCGTGATAGTCGTTCAACGCATTGTGCTGGGCGGCGCGGTTGTCCCAGAAGGCCACGTCGCCCGCCTGCCAGTGCCAGCGGCAGCCGAACTCCTCGCGCTGCTGCACGCGGTAGAGGTAGTCGAGCAGCGCGCGGCTCTCCTCGACCGTCATGCCGTCGATGCGCATGGTATGCGCGGCGGCGCAGTAGAGCGCGCGGCGACCGGTCTCCGGATGGGTGCGCACGATGGGATGCGCCGCGGTGGTGACGATCGTCTCCGCGTCCTTCGGGCTCTCGGCCATGCGGTGCGTGCGGGTCACGGCGGCGTCGGGCTTCTCCGCGCTGTTCACGCCCCGCAGCGGCGCCAGCACCTGCTGCAGCGTCGGCGACAGGGCGTCGTAGGCGAGGTACATGTTGTTCCACAGCGTGTCGCCGCCGTAGGGCGGCACCTGCACGGCATACAGCACCGAGCCCATCGGCGGGCGCTCGAGGTAGCTGGTGTCGGTATGCCACAGGCCGCCGAAATTGATGCGCTCGTCCTCCTTCTTCAGCACCTCCACCACTTCGGGATGCTCGGCCATGCCGGCCACGAAGGGGTAGTAGCCGATCTCGCCGAAGCGCCTGGAGAACGCCACCAGGCGATCCGGCGTCAGCAGCTGGCCGCGGAAGAACACCACCAGGTGCTCGAGCCAAGCCGCGCGAATCTCGGCGATGACGGCGGCGGGCAGTTCCTGCGCGATGTCGACGCCGCTGATGACGGCGCCGATGGCGGGGGTGAG
>JAIEQK010000070.1 GCA_019747795.1 Gammaproteobacteria bacterium
GCCGGCATGCAGCGCGTCGTGCTGCTGTCGGCCATCTGCGTGCAGAAGCCGCTGCTCGCCTTCCAGCACGCCAAGCTCGCGGCCGAACGGGCGCTGATGGAATGCGGGGTGGATTACTCGATCGTGCGCCCGACGGCGTTCTTCAAGTCACTCTCGGGCCAGGTCGAGCGGGTGAACCAGGGCAAGCCCTTCCTGGTGTTCGGTGACGGCCGGCTCACCGCCTGCAAGCCGATCAGCGACGACGACCTCGGCGACTACCTGGCCGGCTGTCTCGACGACCCCACGCGACGCAACCGCGTGCTGCCGATAGGCGGCCCGGGGCCGGCCATCACGCCGCGCGAGCAGGGCGAGCGCCTGTTCGCGCTGCTCGGTCGCGCGCCGCGCTTTCGCCAGGTGCCGGTGGCATTGCTGGACGGCATCGTCGCCACGTTGGACCTCGGTGGACGCGTCCTGCCGCGGCTCACCGCCAAGGCTGAACTCGCGCGCATCGGCCGCTATTACGCGACTGAATCCATGCTCGTGCTCGATTCCTCCACCGGACGCTACGACGCTGCCGCCACGCCAGAGACGGGTACCGAGACCCTGTTCGACTTCTACGCGCGACTGCTGCGCGGCGAAGCCGCGCCCGAGCGAGGCGATCACGCGGTGTTCTGATCGCCCACGCTCATCGCGCCGTCGACGCGAGCACGACCGAATCCAAGACAGGATCTGCTTGCGCCCGGAACACAACTTCGAAGTCGCCGCAACCGATACGAACGGACTGCCTCGATCAGGTCTACGTCGTGGCCTGGTCGTTGTCCGGTCACCATCGGCGTCCTAGGGTGCTGCACAAGCCGGCACGGTCCGCGTCAGGACCGCACCGGCTTCGAGCGATACGCCGCCCGCGCAACACCTCACGTAAGGAGACACCCTCATGTTCACCCTCAATCGCATCACGTGCCTTGCCGTCCTAGTCTTGGTCCTCGTCTGCGGTCCGGCGGCAGCCGTCCCGATCGCCGCTGTCTCGCCGGTCGGCGGCAACCCCGCGGGCAACGCGAGGCAAACCTCGCTCTATGCCTACGAGTTCAGTCCAAGTGAAGAACTCGTGGTGAGCGCGCTGGGTATTTTCGATCAAGGTAGCAACGGTCTTGCGACGGACATGGTGGTCGGCCTTCTGCAGCGCACCGGCACCTTCACCGCCAACCAGCTCGCGCGCGTCGTGTTGCCAGCCGGCACCGGCGCAACGCTGCTGGACGGCTATCGATACCAGGCCATCGGGCCGTTGAGCTTGCAGACCGGCATCGCCTACCAGCTCGTCACGATGTACAGCTCGGCCGGCAGCGAGTCGATGCAGATAGCGACTTCGCTCAACTTTGCGCCCGAGCTCGGCAGCGTGTCCCGTCGTGCCGAGCAGAGCAATGACTTCACCGACATCCGGCTGGTCAACTCGAGTTTCGGTGGCTTCACCGCGGGACCCAACATGCTGTTCGAGGCCCGGCGCCTGGCGGTGCCCGAGCCCGGGACCCTGGCGCTGTGCGCCGCAGGACTCCTGCCCGGCGTACTGCATCGGCGTCGCCGCTCGACTTCCCGTCGCGCCGGCTGAGATCGCCTCGCGCGCCCGGCGCGCGCCTGCCGCCCGTCGTTGTCGAAGGGTGCGACGGTATGCGACCCTTCGCCCCCTGCGGCCCGCGCGACGGGCCATCGAGACCATTCCGCGGGGGAGCAAGTGATGAAATCGGGCGCCACTCTGGCGATGACGGCGTTGGTCGTGGGCATAGGTGCCTCGGCCAGCGCGCAACAGGCCGTCTCCATTCCAGAGAACACCAACTGGACCAGCTACAACGAGAACGTGAACGGCCAGCGCTACGTGCCGCTGAACCAGATCACGCGTGACAACGCCGCCGAGCTCGGTGAAGTCTGCCGCCTCAAGGTGGAGGACGTCGGCGCCTTCCACACCGGCATCCTCGAGATCGACGGGGTGCTGTACTTCACCACGTCGACCGACACCCTCGCGGTCGACGCGACCAACTGCAAGCAGCTCTGGCGTCACCACTACGAGACCGAGGAACCGGGCGGCACCGCGCTGCAAGTCAATCGCGGCCTCGCCTACGCCAACGGCAAGCTCTATCGCGGCACGGTGGACGCGCGCTTCCTCGCCATCGACGCCAAGACCGGCCAGACGGTGTGGAAGTACCAGGTGGGCGATCCCAAGGCGGGTGAATTCTTCAGCGCCGCGCCGCAGATCTACCAGGGCCTGGTGTTCACCAGCGCGGCCGGCGGCGACTGGGGCATTCGTGGACGCGTGGTCGCGCTGGATGCGGCCACCGGCCGCGAGGTGTGGCGCTTCTATACCGTGCCGCGCGGCGACGAACCGGGCGCGGAGACCTGGAAGGACGCTGACAGCGCGCGCTACGGCGGCGGTGGCAGCTGGACGACCTACACGCTCGACATGGCCTCGGGCGAGCTGTTCGTGCCGGTCGGCAATCCCGCGCCCGATCTCCTGCCCCACCTGCGCCAGGGCGAGAATCTCTACACCAACTCGCTGGTCGTGCTCGACGCCAACACCGGCAAGGTGAAGTGGTATCACCAGCTGCTCGGCAACGACGGCCAGGACCTCGATCTCGGCGCCGCGCCGATGCTGTACTACAACAGCAAGGGCGAACGCATGGTCGCCTTCGGCGGCAAGGACGGCTATCTCTACGGCGTGAACCGCGAGACCTTGAAGCGCGAGTTCAAGACGCCCGTGACCACTATCAAGAACGCTGGCGTCGCACCGACCCGCGAGGGCATCGACGTGTGCCCGGGCCCGCTCGGTGGCGTGGAGTGGAACGGCCCGGCCTACGACAAGCCGAACAAGGCCATCGTGGTCGGCAGCGTCGACTGGTGCGCGCGTCTCACCGCCGACGAGGGCTATACCTACAAGCCCGGCGAGTTCGCCATGGGTGGCCAGTTCAAGTTCGCCGACGAGAGCCGCGGCTGGATAGTCTCGGCCGACCAGGACCTCGGCTCCATCCGCTGGAAGTACGAGACCGTGGGACCGCAGGTGTCGGGCCTGGTGCCGACCGGCGGCGGCGTGATCCTCGCCGGCGACATGAAGGGCCACTTCATCGTGCTCGACTCGAGCGATGGACGCGAACTGCTCAAGCGCCAGGTGGGTGGCGCGCTGGCCGGTGGCACCATCACCTACATGCGCAAGGGCAAGCAGTACGTGGCCTTCGTCGCCGGCAACGTGTCGCGCATGACCTTTGGCGTGACCGGCAGCCCGACGCTGGTGATCTACGCCCTCGGCGCGAAGAACGCGCCCAAGCTCGATGCGTTGCCAGTTGCGCTCGCCGCCAACGACAAGCCGGATCCGGCGGCCGGCCAGGCGCTCTATGCCAAGGTCTGCGCGGCTTGCCATGGCCCGAGCGGCGAAGGCGGCACTGGCCCCAGTCTCAAGGGCGTGTCCAAGCGGCTCGACTTCGTACGCACCGTGCAGTGGATCGAGAATCCCTCGGCCAAGATGCCGAAGCTCTATCCCACGCCGCTCGACGCGCAGGCGGTGCGCAACGTCGCCGCCTACCTGCAGGGCATGTGAGCATGCGCGCGCGACTGTCCGTCCTCGATTCGCCGGGAAGCTGAGCCATGCCCAAGCAGATGCACATGAATGCCTTCACCCAGTGCTGCATCGGGCATCACTCCATCGGCCAGTGGAAGCATCCACTGGATCGGCCACTGGACGGCTACCGCGACATCCACTACTGGATGGACCTCGCGCGCATCCTGGAGGACGGCCTGTTCGACGCGCTGTTCCTGGCCGACGTGCACGGCACCTACAGCGTCTATCGCGGCTCGCGCGACACCGCCGTGCGCCACGGCACGCAGTTCCCGAGCAACGATCCGACGCTGATCATCCCGGCGATGGCGGCGGTGACCAAGCATCTCGGCTTCGCCGCCACCTATTCGACCAGCTACTACCCGCCCTACCACACGGCGAAGCTGTTCTCGACGCTCGATCACCTGACCAACGGCCGCGTGGCCTGGAACATCGTGACCTCCTACCTGCACGACGCGAACGCCAACTTCGGTCTTGGCGACGTGCTGCCCCACGACCAGCGCTACGATCGCGCCGAGGAATACATGGACGTGTGCTACCAACTGTGGGAGCACTCGTGGGAAGAAAACGCCATGGTGCGCGATCGTCGGCGCGACATGCTGATCGATCCAGCCCGCGTGCACGAGATCAACTTCAAGGGCAAGCACTTCAATGTGCCTGGGCCCCACATGTGCGAGCCTTCGCCGCAGCGTACGCCGGTGCTGTTCCAGGCCGGCCAGTCGGGCCGTGGCATTCGCTTCGCGGCGCGCCACGCCGAGGCGATCTTCGCCATCCATCCGACCATTGCGGCCTGCAAGGCGGGCGTGAAGGGCCTGGCCGCCGCGCTCAAGGCCGAAGGCCGTCGGCGCGACGAGGTGCGCTACTACCCGGGCATCACCGTGGTCGTGGCGCCGACCGACGAGGAGGCGCGGCTCAAGCTCGAGACCGCGCGCCGCTACGCGAGTCCCGAAGGCGCGCTCGCGCTGTTCTGCGGCTGGGTCGACGTCGACCTCGCGTCCCTGCCCTCGGGCAAGGGACTCAAGGACATGAAGACCGACGCCATCCAGGGCCTCATCGATTACTTCGCGACGGTCGATCCGGAGCGCGACTGGTCGCTGGAGGACATCGGCGATTTCATCGCGCTCGGCAGCGTGATGCCCAAGGTGGTCGGCAGCCCGCAGACCGTCGCCGACGAACTCGAGCGCTGGATGGACGAGAGCGGCTGCGACGGCTTCAACCTCGTGCCCATCACCCAGCCGCAGGGCTTTCGCGACTTCGCCGATCTCGTCGTGCCCGAGCTGCAGCGCCGCGGCCGCATGCCGCTTGCCTACCCGGGCACGACGCTGCGCGAGAGCTATTTCGGCGCCGGTAAACGACGCCTCGCCAAGAAACACGCGGCGCACCAGACCCTGCCGCCGTGGAAACAGCGCGCGCTGGCCAAGGGGAAATCCAAACGCGGCGCCTGAGCGGCGCAGCACCCCCCGTTGCCCGGGCACTTCGCGCCCGGGCAGATTCCTGACGACACGCGCTTCAACTCGCCCAGGCCGCGGTCTCGCGCCTGCCGCTAACGCGCGCCCGGGCTCGTCGGCTGCAAGTCCGCTGACCGCGGGCAATCCTGGGTGCGCCAGCGAACCGAGGACGCCGCGCTGGCGGTGTAGGCTCGGGACTGCCTGCCGCCCGCGCCTGGCAAGCGCCGGTCCGCTCGTCCATCCGCTTCGTCACCGCGCCTGTCGCATCTTCGAGCGGGTGGCCCTCCCCTATCCATTCTCGGCAAGCCCACAGCCTGCCCCTCGAGGACCACTCATGAACAAATTCACCATCACACTCCTGGCCATCGGCATGGGCCTGGCCGGTGCCAGTCTCGCGGACAGCACCGCGCCCGGCGCCGATGCATCGGCAATCATCAAGCCCGGCAGTCACGACGTGGACGTGGGCTACAAGAGCTATGCCGAAGCCTGCATGTCGCTGAAGGACGGCGAGAAGGAAGGCTGCATGGCGCGCGGTGAGGTCAAAGCAGAGGCCGCTGAGGCCGCTGAGGCCGCTGCCCGCAAGTAGAGCACGTGAACGCGCGGCCGTCCGCAGCGGCGGCCGCGTGGTTCCCGGTCATGGACGACGGCACGACATCGACGTCTACAGCGCGCGCGTGATCTTCGCCACGCCGTGCAACGCGGCCCGCCCCTCATCATCAATCTCTCGTCGCCATGGCGCGCCGTTGCGCGCCACGTACCAAGGCCCGAGCGCTCCTCAGTCTGGCCCGAGCTTGAACACCCACAGCGTGGTCGCGCCGTTGGGATTGTCGAGTTCAGGTGTCAGGGTTTGCCACGACACGTCCACCGGTCCACCGCCGCCCGTCGAGATTGACACGTATTGCGCGCCGTCGTGCGCGTAGCTGATGGGAAAGGCGTTCGGCGTCATGTCCAGGCGTGCCTGCCACAGCACTTCGCCGCTGTCGCTGTTCGAGGCGCGGAACCAGCGATCCCGCGAACCTTCGAACACCAGCCCACCGGCGGTGGCGAGCATGGCGCTCGCCTGTGACGCACGTCGGCGCTGCTGCCAGCTCACCTTGCCGTGGGCGAGATCGAGCGCGACCACGCGACCGAAATTGCCGTCGCTGTCCGGCCGCGGTACCACCGTGTACTGGATGTCCCATTCCTCGCCCGGCTTCCACTCGAACTTCATGCACGATTCGAACATCGAGAGGTAGAGCATGCCGCGGGTCGGGTCGTAGGCCGTCGCCGGCCAGCTGCGCGCACCGCCGGGAAAGGGACATACCAGCTTGGCCTTGCCCGGCTCGGGTTCCAGGGCGGGATCGGTGGTCTTCTGCCCGGTCTCGCGATCGATGGCGGTGACCAGGTTCTGCAGCCCGAGATCCTTGGACGAAATGTAGTCGCCGGTCCTGGCGTCCAGCGCATCCAGGATGCCGAGCTTGCCCACCGTCACCACCGCCCGGGTCGGGCCGAGGGTGGTCGGGAGCGTGAGGAGCGTGCGCTCGAAGGCCCAGTCCAGGTCCCACACTTCGCGCGCGTGGTGCTGGTAGTGCCAGACGAGTTTGCCCGTGTCTGGGTTCAGCGCCAGGGTCGTGTCGGTATAGAGCGCGGCGTTCGCCCGCGCATTGGCCGGCCTGGGCTGCATGAGCGGCGTGATGTGATAGGTCTGCCCGGTGCCGAAGTACACGAGATTGAGCTCAGGATCGTAGGTGCCGGCCACCCACACCGAGCCGCCGAAACGTTGCGCGAGCGGCGCGCCGTTCCAGGTGTCGCCATCCGGCGTGCCGGGACGCGCGATGGTATTGAAGCGCCACACCTCGTCGCCGGTCTTCGCGTCCAGCGCGACGATGAAACAACCACCGGGATGGCCGGCGCCCGAACAGCCCGAGACACCTTGCAACACCTTGTCGTGCACGACCAGCGGACCGCCGGTCAGGCGCAGCACGCCCACCGACTTGTCGATCAGGTGGTCCCACAGCACGGCGCCGCTGCGTGCGTCCAGGGCAAGCATGTGATTGTCGAGCGTCGGCACATAAAGCGTGCTGCCGTACAGCGCGAGGTTGCGCGGCTGCGTGGTGGGCGGGCCGGCGGGCGTGACCGCGCCGGCGGTGCGCGTGAACTTCCACAGCAGGTCACCGTTGCTGGCGTCCAGCGCCTGTACCGTGCCGTTGCTGTTCACGAACATCACGCCGTCGTGCACCAGGGGCGTGATCTGGTTGGTGCCCGCCGGCAGCGACAGGCTCCAGGCCAGCTGCAGTCGCCTGGCGTTCTTCACGTCGATCTGCATGAGCGGGCTGAAGCCGAAACCATCGTCGGTGCGCCGCCAGTGCAGCCAGTCACCGTCGGCGGGCTTGCGCAGCATGGCTTCCGTGACCGGTGTCATCGCCGCCAGCGTCCTGGCGTGACGGTCCAGCGTCGCGCGATACACCGCATCCTGGTTCGCCACCGGTGCGCCTGCGCCACCCGAAGACGAACCGCCTTCGCTGCTTACTGTCGCGCCGCCGCTGGCCGCGGCCGCGACTTCCGCCTCGGTGAGCGCCGGCAGGTGATTGTGTGCGAGGACCAGCTCGGTCAGCGCGAAGTAGGTGGCGCCGTCCAGTCCGCCGGGTTTGGACGGCGGCATGGTGCCGCGCAACTGCGCGAGCAGGGCGGCGCCAGGCCTGCCCTGCCACTTGGCGACGAAGGCGGCGCCGGACAGGGGCGGACCGAAAGCACCGCCCAGAGTGGCGCCGTGACAGCCGGCGCAGTGGGTGGCGTAGGCCTGGGCGGCGGCCTCTGGCGGCGCGGGCTCGGCGCCGGCGGACTGTGCGGCGCAGAGCCCCACGAGCAGGATCAGAGTGCGCAGGCTATGCGCGGACGACGTCGGCACCGGTTTCCCCCTTCTGTCGGCTGCGCGCGGCCGGGCCGCGGTCGCTCCGCAGGCCTCGCCCGTCGCCCGCCGGACTCGCGGGCGACCCTAGCGCGCGTGAGTGGAAGGCGCCTATCCCCCGACAGTGGGGGCGGAACGTCCACCGTGGCGTACCGCGGCCGAACCGCACCGTTGATGCACGTCAATTTAGATTGACACTCAGCGCTGTTAACTCACCGAAACGCCACGTCGGCGAAGGGGAGCAACGCATGCACGTCGTACTGGTTCATCCCAACTACCACTCGGGCGGCGCCGAGATCGCCGGCAACTGGCCGCCGGCCTGGGCGGCCTACCTGGCCGGCGCGCTGAAGCAGGCCGGCTACACGCGCATCACTTTCATCGATGCGATGACCGACCACATCGAGGACGCGGCGCTGGCGGCGCGTCTCGCCGAGCTGGCGCCCGACGTCGTCGGCGTCACCGCCATCACGCCCTCGATCTACAAGGCCGAGCAGGTCCTGGCCCTGGCTCGGGACGCCTGCCCCGATGCCCTGCGCGTGCTGGGCGGCGTGCACGCGACCTTCATGTACAAGCAGGTGCTGTCCGAGGCGCCGTGGGTGGACGTCATCGTGCGCGGCGAGGGCGAGGAGATCTTCACCGCGCTGGTGGACGCCGTCGCGCAGGGCCGCTGGCCGGCGGCGCGCGCGAGCTTGCGCGGCCTCGCCTACCGCGACGGCGAAGCCATCGTGGCGACGCCCGCAGCGCCCACCGTACGCGATCTCGATCGCATCGAGGCCGACTGGTCACTCATCGAATGGCACAAGTACATCTACGTGCCGCTCGGCGTGCGCGTCGCCATCCCCAGCATGGCGCGCGGCTGCCCCTTCACCTGCTCGTTCTGCTCGCAGTGGAAGTTCTGGCGCGACTACCGCGTGCGCGATCCGCGCAAGGTAGTGGACGAGATCGAGCGCCTGGTGAACGACCACCAGGTGGGCTTCTTCATCCTGGCCGACGAGGAGCCCACCATCAATCGCCGCAAGTTCATCGCCTTCTGCGAGGAACTCATCGCGCGCGACCTGCCGAAGCGCGTGCAGTGGGGCATCAACACGCGGGTGACCGACATCCTGCGTGACGAGGCGCTGCTGCCGCTCTACCGGCGCGCGGGCCTGGTGCACGTGAGCCTCGGCACCGAGGCCGCCGCGCAGTTGAAGCTCGACCGCTTCAACAAGGAGACCCGCGTCGAGGACAACCGTCGCGCCATCCAGCTGCTGCGCGAGGCCGACATCTTCACCGAAGCGCAGTTCATCGTCGGGCTCGACAACGAGACGCCGGAGACACTCGAAGAAACCTATCGCATGGCCTGGTCCTGGCAGCCGGATCTGGCCAACTGGTCGATGTACACGCCGTGGCCCTTCACGCCGCTGTTCGAAGAGCTCGGCGACAAGGTCGAGGTGTTCGACTTCGAGAAGTACAACTTCGTCACGCCGATCATGAAACCGGCGGCGATGGAGCGCGGCGAACTGCTGGACCGCGTGATGAACAACTATCGGCGCTTCTACATGAAGAAGGCGCTGTTCCATTACCCGTGGCGCGGCAGCGGCTATCGCCGTCGCTACCTGCTCGGCTGTCTGAAGGCCTTCCTCAAGGCCGGCTTCCAGCGCACCTTCTACGATCTCGGCAAGGTGAACTACTGGGGACCGCAGTCCAAGGACAAGGTCGACTTCCACTTCGATCGCGGCCGCAGCATCGCGCCCGCGCAGAGCGCCGACTGGCAGGCGAGCGGCGGACGTAAACGACGCGGCGCGCCGCAGCCGATCATGGCCTGTGGCGGCGGACCCGCCGCCGAGGTGGACGAAGATGCGCGGGAACCGAGCAAGGTCGCGATGAGTTGACCGCGGTCGGACTCGAAGTTCGACGGCGGCGCGCGCTTCCCGCGTCGCCTAGACGATGAAGTCGGCGGCGGTCAACGTGACCAAGCCGTCCAGCCGGATGTGAAGCTCCGCGCCGCGATCGGCATCGGTATCGCCATAGACCAGGGTGAAGTCGTTGGCCGTGCCCGCCATGTCGAACTTCTGGAAGCGCAGTTCGCCGCCCTTGTCCTGGGTGAACGCGGCCGTGCCGCGGAAGGTGAAGGTGTTGTTGCCGCCGAGCAGCGACGAGGCATCGATGCCCGACAGGTCGAGTCGGTCGCGCAGGTGGAGGAAGTCGGTGATCACATCGCGCGTCGCCGCCGTGATCCCGGTCTCCTTGATGGAGTCGAAGTCGAAGATGTCGCGCCCGGCGCCGCCGGTCAGCACGTTGGGATTCGCGTCGCCGGTCATCGCCAGCACGGTGGACAGGGTGCCGCCACCGAACACTTCGGCGTTCTGCTCCACGGCGAAGAAGTAGTCCTCGAAGCCGTTGACCGTCAGGTCGGACATCAGCGTGCCGGTATTGATGAAGCCGTTGCGCGTGGCGCCGCCGACGTATTCGTCGAAGTTGCCGAGCATGTGCCCGACCTCGTGGGCGGCGTTCTCGTCGTCGAAACCGGGAGGGAAATCCGAGTCCACGTACCAGTTGTCGAGGTCGAAGTGGCCCGTGCCGGCATGCACGCGCACGCTGCGGTGTTCGCCGCTGGTGACGAAGCTGAAGTTCAACTTGCTCTCGTAGAGCCGCACGCCGTCGTCGAACACGACCTTGTTGTTCCAGATCTCACGGGTGCCGGCCAGCCACACCGCGCGGCTGTCGCCGGGATCGGCGCCGGTCAGCTTGACCCGCAGAGTGGTGATCACGTCACCGTTCTGGGACGCGAGATCGAAACGGACGCGCCAGGCGAAACCGCCATCGGCGCGGTTCTCCTGGTAGTCGACGGGCTTGGTGCTGAAGGCGCGCATGCATTCACTCCCTTGGGATTGCCGGGACGCGATCACCCTCGCGGCACCGTCGGGCCACACGATGGCCCAGCGCAATCCTGCGCCGTTGCTCGGCGCGCAGACGGACCAGGGCGGCAGGGACACGATGTTTGACACTTTGCCAGGCGCTGTCCACGCGCCCCAACGGCTGCCCAGCGCGCCGCTTGCCCGAACACCCAGGGCGTTGTCCGTGCCCGCTTCGGACACCGCACAGCGTGATAGCCCGCGCGGCCATTCACGCAGGTTCGGTCACAGTTTTGCAATTGGCTGCGTGAATTCGCGCGCCCATCCTCGCGCCGACACCCGCGGCCTGCTGCAATGTCCACCACGATCCGCGCCTGCCTGCTCCGTGTGCGAGACCGGCATCCTGCGCGCGCAACCGAGGACCTTGGAAATGCGTCACATCTCCACCATCGCGCTCGCCGCGAGCCTGTTCACCGTCAACGCCGTGCACGCCGTACCGCTGTTCAGCGACAGCTTCGACAGCGAGGTCCAGGGACTCAACCAGTCGCTGGACAACTGGACCGTCACGGATGGCACCATCGATGTGGTCGGCACCGGCTTCTTCAATTTCTATCCGGGTAACGGCAACTACCTCGACCTCGATGGCTCGACGGGCAATGCCGGCATCATCACCACCAACGTGGCGTTCAACCTGCTACCGGGGCTGTACACCCTGAGTTTCCAGCTCGGCGGTAATGCCCGTAACGGCGGCACGGACAGCGTGACGGTGAGCCTCGGGTCGGTTTTCAACGAGGTGTTCACGCTCGCGGGCAACGCCGGCCTGCAGAACATCACGCGCAGCTTCTCGCTCGCCAGCGCCGCGGGTACGGCGGCGCTGTCGTTCAATCACGCGGGCGGCGACAACGTGGGTCTGCTGCTCGATGACGTGCTGCTCGACTTCAGCCGCGTGAGCACGGCCGTGCCCGAACCCTCGAGCATGGCCTTGCTGTCGGTAGCGGGCCTGCTGGCCGCGCGTCGCGGGCGACGCGTCGCCGGCTGAGCCCGCGCTGGTCGATGGCCATCCCCACCCGCCTGACGCCGGCCGGAATGGCCGCGCTGCCGCTGCCCGCCGGGCGCCTGTCCACGCAGGCGCTGGACAGCGGCGACGTGGAACTCCGGTACTACGCGCCGCGCGGCGTCGACACCCAGACGCCACACGAGCGTGACGAACTGTACTTCGTCATCGCCGGTCGCGGCATTTTTCAGCGCGCGGACGAGTCATTGCCCTTCGCGCCCGGCGACGTGCTGTTCGCCGCGGCCGGTTAAGAGCATCGTTTCCTGGAATTCACCCCGGACTTCGCCACCTGGGTGCTGTTCTACGGCCCGCTCAAGACTCGCGGGTGATCGGCGGGGACAGCCCTTGGTTTCGCTGAAGCCAGGGTCTGTCCCCACCCACCATCAAGCGCCGATGCGATCCAGGTAACGCAGGTTCACCTCGCCCTCGATCTGCTGTCCGAGCGCCGCAATCGTGCCGGTCTCCACTCGCCAGGCGAAGTACTTCTCGTAAGCGGCGCGCGATTCCCAGGTTTCGACGATCACGAAGTTCTGGCGGTCATCCTGGTTCTGGCTGGCGAACAGTTCGATGCAACCCGGAAAGGACCGGGTGTCGGGAAACAGTCCCTTGAAGCCGGCGGCCATGCCGTCGACGAACTCCTTCTTTACGCGGATCTCGAGAATCACGGTGCAGGTCATGTCGATATTCTCCGGTTGGTCCACTTTCGACTATAGACCACCTGTCCCGCGTGCCAGTATCCCCGACCGAAGGTAGCCCCACCCGCGACCGACCACTGCAGACCGGGTGCTGCCATCGCGCCTGACCGTCGCGGGCCTGCCGGGTTGCCGCCGTCGATGACGGCGCTGCCGAGTCCGCCTTCGCCGACCAGAGCGACATGCTGCTGGTGGCCGCCGCGAGCCGTTGAGTTTGGCCCTCTATACTTGCCGCCCCTGCTCGCCGAGGACTGCCGCATGACCTCCCGCACCCTGGTCGCCCAGTCGCAGACCCCCGACGGTGAAGCCCTCACGCTGACGCTCGAACAGGGCGATCACGTGGTGCGGGTGCGCGGTGAAGTGTTGATGTCGAGCCGCGTCAGCGGCTCCGAGGAAGCCCTCGCCCGGCTCGCCCTGACGGAGCGCGACATGCGTCGGCCACCACGCGTGCTGGTGGGCGGCCTCGGCATGGGCTTCACGCTGCGCGCGGTGCTGGACGCGCTGGACGACGCGGCGCAGGTCGAGGTGGTGGAGTTGCTCGAGGACGTGGTGCGCTGGAACGAGGGACCGCTGGCGGCCTACGCGGGACAGCCGCTGACCGACCCACGCGTGACGGTGATCGTGCGCGATCTGCTCACCCATCTCACGCAGGCCACGTCGGATTACGACGCCCTCATCCTCGATGTCGACAACGGTCCCGAAGCGTTCACGGTCGCCGCCAACCAGCGGCTCTACACGCCCACGGGTCTCGCGGTGATGTTCGAAGCGCTGCGACCCGGCGGCGTGATGGTGCTGTGGTCTGCGTTCAGGGCGCCGCGCTTCGAGCGCCTGCTGCGCGACGCGGGCTTCATCGCCAGCACGACCACGGCGCGAGCGCGCGGCGCGGTGCGCAAGGGCGCGCGGCACACGCTGTTCAAGGCCATACGCCCGCTCCCGCGCTGACGCGGCACCGGGCCGTAAGCGGCTCAGCCGCGAATCAGGCGACCAGCAAGTACGCCTGTCGGCTCGTCGTCGCGCAGGGTCTCCTGCCCGGCGAGAAAAGTGTGGCGATAGCCCCGCCCTTTCTGCAGCAGGCGCTTGCCGCCGGCGGGCAGGTCGTAGACCACCTCCGGCATGGTGAGCCCTAGCGCGTCGAAGTCGATGACGTTGATGTCGGCCCTGAAGCCCGGCGCCAGCAGGCCGCGATCGGTGAGGCCATAGGCGAGCGCGGTGGCGCGTGTCTGCTTGTTGACCAGGAACTCGAGCGGCAGGCGCGCGCCGCGCTTGCGGTCCCGCGCCCAGTGGGTGAGCAGGAAGGTCGGCGCGCTCGAATCGCAGATGGTGCACACGTGCGCGCCGCCGTCGCCGAGCCCGATGATGGTGGCGTCGTCGGCGAGCATCGTGCGGATGACTTCGAGATCACCGTCGTAGTAGTTCTCGAAGGTGTGGGTCAGGAGGCGCTTGCCGCCGCACTCGAGCATGGCGTCCAGCGCTTCCTGCCAGGGACTCACGCCACGCCGCGCGGCGCGCGCGGTGAGGCTGTGCTCGGCCGGCAGCGGCTCGTAGTCGTAGTGCTCGTCCAGCACGTAGGCCATCGCGAGCTGGCCGGCGATCATGCGCGTGAAATCGTCGTCCGGACGCTCTTCCACCAGGCGTCGCCGAAGCGCGGCGTCATCGCGCAGCCGCGCATAGCGCTCGGCCGGCGCGAGCGCCGACAGCGCGCGCCACGCGGGATGGGTGGTGAAGGGATTGATGGTGGTCTCGAGCCCCCAGGTCACGCCGATGGGCCGCACGCCGACCTGGCCGTTGACCGCGAAGCCGGCGTCGCGCATCGCGTGGATGTGCGCCAGCGTCTCCCGCCACAGGCTCGGCGCGTTGTTCACCTGCAGCAGCAGCACCGACAGCGGTCGGCCGGCGAGTTCCGCGGCACGGCGCAGGATCTCGAACTCGCCCGGGCCAAAGTCCGAATTCACTTCCAGCACGCCCCGTCCGGCGCGACGCATGGCCGCGGCGAGCCCGAACAGTTCCGGCTCACCCGCGCCGAGGCTCGGCGTGTAACGCCCGTCGCGGGCGCGATGCTTGATGGTCCGCGAGGTGGTGAAGCCGAGCGCGCCGGCGCAGAGCGCTTCCTCGAGCAGCGTCGCCATGCGCGCGATCTCGTCTTCACTCGGCGCGGCCTGGAAATCCGCGCCGCGATCGCCCATCACGTAGAAGCGCAGCGCCGCGTGCGGCACCTGCGCGCCGATATCCATCACCTTGGGCGCGGCATCGAGCACGTCGAGGTAATCGGGAAAGGACTCCCAGTTGAACGGCACGCCCTCGGCGAGCACCGTGCCCGGAATGTCCTCCACGCCCTCCATCAGGTTGATGAGATAGGGCGCGGCGCCCGGCCGCACCGGTGCGAAACCGACGCCGCAGTTGCCGAACACGGTGGTCGTGACGCCGTGGCAGGAGGACGGCGTGAGGTAGGGGTCCCACACGGCCTGGCCGTCATAGTGGGTATGCACGTCGACGAAGCCTGGCGTGACGAGCAGGCCCTCGGCATCGATCTCGCGCTTCGCCGCGCCCAGGTCCTGGCCGACGCCGACGATGCGTTCCCCTGCGACCGCGACGTCGGCGCGCCGCGGCGGCGCCCCGCTGCCATCGACCACGGTGCCGTTACGAATGATCAGGTCGTGCATGCGCGTCTCCTCGCGAGAACTCGTCGCGCCTGGCGACGCGGACCGTCCGCATTGTGCACCGGCGCCGAAAGGCACGCATCCCGCCGCGTCGCTCAGCCTTCGGGCCGCAGCAGCGCCGCGAAGTTGCGCCACACCTGTTCGCGCGCCTCGTCCACGTCCCAGCCGCGCAGCTCGGCCAGCCACGCGACCGTGCCGACCACCGCCGCGGGCTCGCTGCGTTCACCCGGCGCGGGCGCGAGGTAGGGCGCGTCGGTCTCGGTCAGCACTTTCTCGGCCGGCAGTTCGCGCAGCATCTTGGTGAAGGCCTCGCTGCGTCGCGCATTGGCCGGCACGGAGAACCACCAGCCGTCCTCCGCCGCCCACTTGAGTGCGTTCTTCACCTTGCCGCCGTAGCAGTGGAAATCGACCTGGCGCGCGCCCAGGTGGCGCAGGATCTCGGCCGCGCGCACCTCACGCTTGCGGGTGTGGATGATGGCCGGCAGGCGATGGCGCATGGCGATGTCCACCAGCCGTTCGAACACCCGCTCCTGCGCGGCGAAGGTCTCCTCCCCCACCCAGTAGCCGTCCAGCCCGCATTCGCCGATGGCGGTGAGTCGTCCGGCGGCGGCCTCGGCTTCGATGAAGGCCAGTTCCTCGTCCACGTCGAAGCGCGCCACTTGCAACGCGAAGTCCGCGGGCAGCAGGTCGCAGACCGCGTCGATGGGATAGATGCCGAGCGCCGGGCGCACGATGTCATGGCGCGCGGCGAGTTCCAGCACCTGGCGATTGGACACCGGTTCCAGTCCGTTGACGACGATGGCGCCCAGGCCCGCGGCGCGGGCGCGCTCGATGACCGGCTCGACGTCGCCCGCGAAGTCTGCGTGGGTGAGATGGGTGTGGATGTCGAGGTACATGTTCGGGCTCGCGAGAATGGGAGGACGCGCTCAGGCGCCGGCGACAGGATGAGACAGACCCCGCGCGGAGTCAGTGCCGCTCGCTTCGAGCAGGCACCCCGCGAAGAAGTCCGCCAGCGCCGCGCCGCCCTCGAGCGGCAGCACCTGCGCGACGTACTGATCCGGCCGCACCAGCACCATGCAGCCCTGCGCGCGGTCGATGCCGCGCAGCGTGAACACATCTTGACCCGGTTGTGGCGACGGACAGTAGACCTTTTCATAGTCGACCAGGCCGTAGCGCCCTTTGCGAGGCATGAGCAGCGGCGGCAGGTCGTGCAGTGAGAGCGCGTGATGAGACGCCTGGAATACCGCCAGCACTTCGATGACTGCGTCGATGTCCTCGGCCACGCGGCGATGCCGCAGCAGCGGCGAAGCGCCGTCCTCCGCGAGAAAGTCGAGCAGGCCGCGCAGGCGCGAGCCGGGCGTGGCAAAGTCGTCCTGCGGCGCGAACAGGAACAGGCGCCAGCGGCCATCGGCGCGCAGCACGTGGCCGAGCTGCATCGGCTTCGCGTCGGCCACGCGCAGCACCGGCGCGGAATGGAAACGCATGCCGACCGGCAGGCCACGCGCGAGCGCCTGGTGGGTGCGTGGGCCGATCAGCAGCGCGGGCGGGTAGCAGGTGGCCGTGCCGGCCGTGAAGCGGCCCTGCTGCACGAAGTACGCCTGGAATTCGGCGGGAACCGCTCCGCCCTCGCCGGCCGGTCGCGCGCTGAAGAGCGCGGCGAAGCGTCGGTCGAAGTCGATGAGTTCGGCGGCCACCGCCTGCCGTTCCAGTGAATAGGTATGGAGCACGGCCGGCGGGGCGCGGCCGGTCAGCACCGCACCGAGCTTCCAGCCGAGATTGAACGCGTCCTGCATGGAGACGTTCATGCCCTGCCCGGCCTTGGGGCTGTGGGTGTGGCAGGCGTCGCCGGCGATGAAGACGCGCGGCTCCTGCGTACGGCCGCGGGGGTCCTGGCCGTCGTCGAAGCGCGCGCACAGGCGCTGTCCGATCTCGTAGACCGACCACCACGCCACTTCGGCGACCTCCAGCGTGTAGGGCGCGAGGATGCGGCGCGCCGCGGCGATGAGATGCGCGGGCGTCAGGTCCAGGTTCGCTACGCGCTGGTCGGGCGCCAGCTTGTCGAGCTCGATGTAGAGCCGCACCAGGTAGCCGCCCTCGCGCGGGATGATCAGCATGCTGCCCTCGCGCGCCGACTGGATGACCGCCTTGCGGCGCACGTCGGGGAAGTCCGTCACCGCCAGCACGTCCATCACGCCCCAGGCCTGGTTGGCCGCGTCGCCCTCGAGCGCGATGCCGAGCGCGCCGCGCACGGCGCTGCGCGCGCCGTCACAGCCCACCACGTAGCGCGCCCGGAGCGCATGCGACGCCTGCGGCAGGCGCGGATCGCTCGGTGCCAGCACCGCACGCAGCGGATGGGTGGGATGGTCGTCGCGGCTGAGGTCGACCAGGCGCCGCGCATAGTCCGGGGTCACCGGGCTGGCGGCGTGGGCGAGGATGTCGAGGAAATGATCGTGCACCCGCGCCTGGTTCAGGATCACGTGAGGGAACTCCGACAGGCCATCCTCTACGTCCTGGATGACCCGCGCGCGGGCGATGTGGCCCGGCGCGTCGGGCGCCGGACGCCAGAAGCAGGTCTCGTTGACCCAGTAGGCCTCGCGCGCGACGCGCTCGGCGAAGCCGAAGGCTTCGAACATCTCCATGGTTCGGCAGGCGATGCCGTCGGCCTGGCCGACCAGCAGCGGTCCGTGCTTCTGCTCGACCACGCGCAGCGTGAGCCCCGGAAAGGCGGCGAGCTGGGCAGCCAGGGTGAGTCCGGCCGGCCCGGCACCGACGATCAGCACGTCGACGGTCGACGGCAGCGCCTGCGCCACGTGCGCACGGTGATGATCAGGGTCGCCGGGCGCGAAGCCGTTCAGGTGGAATTGCATGCTCTGACCGCGTGACGAATGTTCATGCCGGCTTGTACCGCTCGGCGGGGCGCGAGGGAAGCCTCGACGTGTTCCGTCATGCCTGCGAAAGCGGGCATCCAGGGGCTTAGCCGAGCGCCGATGGACCCCTGCTTGCGCAGGGGTGACGGGAAAGGAAACGTCGGAGTCGTTACGTTATGCCTGCGAAACCAGGCACCCAGGGGCTTCGCGAACTGCCGATGGACCCCTGCTTTCGCAGGGGTGACGGAGAAGTGAAGCCGCAACGTGCTCGGTCACACCGACGCGCGCCCCCGGGTCGTCAACCGAAGAAGCGCACCGGCATCGATTCCTGCACTTCGTAGATCGAGCCATAGTGCCCGCCCGAGGGTCGCGGCAGCGGCAGACGCACGGGCACTTCGGCGAGACGCGGCGTGACCATGGCATCGCCCAGCACGCGACGCGACTCGATGGGGCCGAGCACGGCCTTCAGATCATCGCCATGGATGCCGTCCAGCGGCCAGGCGTCGGCCGCCATGAACTCGTAGAAGCAGTTGCGTCGAACACGCCGACGCTCGGCGCTTGCGCGGATCCCGAGGCGCGCTTCGCTCACGGGTGGACGGCGAATCTGCGGAACATATGAGGGATCAAGCCCAATCTGTCACCCCCTGCGCGTAAGACCCATCGCGTCGCCGCCTCAAGCCCGGGCCGCAATTCCACGCTCAAGTTCGCGGCAGAGCTTGAACGCCTGACGCTTCGTGCTGCCCAGCGCTTGCAGGCACGCGGCTAGATGGCGCCGCCCTTCGAACCCGAGCACGCCCTTCACCATCAGGGCATTGGCCAAGGCGTGGATCAGAAGATTCCGCTGTTCGGCGCTGAGTTTGTCGCGTACGCAAAACAGGTAGCGCTTCAGATCGCGCCGGCTGACGCGTGCCGCGTCCGTGCTGTTCGCGCTCCGCGCCTCGGGCGTTTGCCAGCCGCCCGCGCCACCGCTCCAGCGGCGCGCGACCTCCTCGCTCCCCGCGTGGTCCTCGCCGGGGATCCGAGCCGCGTCCTCGCACAGCGCATGGACCAGGTCGCCGAACTGCGGGCCGATGCGGCCAACCATGCTACGCACGAAGGCCTCGCTGCGCCTTCCCTCGACGTAGAAGAACAGCCCGAGCAGCAGCATCGTGCCGCCGAACCAGATCGCCGCGAACCCTACGGGATGCCGCTCCTCGAAGCTCATCACGTAGGCCTCTGGTTCTCTCCCAATGAACCCGTCGGCGGCCAGGCGACGCAACGTGTCCTGATCGATGGGCCAATAGCGCTTGGAATCATTTGACTCGATGACATACCCCTGGAACTCCACCGCGAGCGGCATGGGCAGCACGTAGTAGTGTTCGCGGAGGTGCGCCGCCAGCCTGGCGCCACGCCGCCAGTCCTCGGGCAGCGCGGTGAGCCGCGCCCTGTCGGCCGGCATCTTCAGGGCTTCGACCACCTGGAACTTGTCCTGGTCGCCCCATCTGACGCGCACCGCGTGAACGGGCATCGCCAGCGTCAGCAATACGAGGAATGAGAGAAGGGAAAGGCTCGACCACGAGCCGAGGGAACGGCGCATCTCAATCTCCTTATCAAGAATCGGCAGAGCACCCGCGCACGGAGCGACAACATAGTGTCGCATCGACTGGTGGCTGACCAGTCGATGAGAGCAGGCCTCGTCCGAGCGGACGAAACCGTCACGAGAGGCGCGGCGTTCCGCCTACGGCAGTACTACGCGGAACGCGAACCATGGCGGTGCCCCAGGCCGGGCGGGTTCCACGCTCAACTGAAGAAGCGCACCGGCATCGATTCCTGCACTTCGTAGATCGAGCCATAGTGCCCGCCCGACGGCCGCGGCAGCGGCAGGCGCACGGGCACTTCGGCGAGACGCGGCGTGACCATGGCATCGCCCAGCACGCGACGCGATTCGATGGGGCCGAGCACGGCCTTCAGGTCGTCGCCGTGGATGCCGTCCAGCGGCCAGGCATCGGCCGCCATGAACTCGTAGAAGCAGTTGCGGCGCACGCGGCTCGAGTTGTTGCGCGCCGCGCCGTGTACCAGGAAGGCATCGAACACGTAGACCGAGCCGGCGGTGCCGGTGATCGGCACTGCGCGGCGGAAGTCCACCTCGCCGCGCCGCGGATCCATGGCGCCGACGAACACGCCGTCGCGATGATGATCGAACACGCGACGCGGCCGATGGCTGCCGGGGATGACCAGGGTCGGGCCGTTGTCGACATCGACGTCGTCGATCATCAGCGCGAGCGCCAGCACCGCGTCATTGGTGTGGGGATAGAAGGCCCAGTCCTGGTGCCACTCGAGCGGCGCGCCACCGTCAGCCGCCTTGGTGTTCAGCTTGACGTACTGGTGACGCACATCGGGCCCGAGCAGGGTCTCCAGGATGTGCAGCACGCGCGGATGCTGCATGAACTCGGCGAACACCGGGTCGACGCGATGCGCGGCCTTGACGCGCCGCACGCGCGGACGCTCGGCACTGTGGTCGGGCTCGAGGTCGTAGACCGCATCGCTCCGGGTGACGCCACGCGAGCGCTCGATGAGCGCGTCGATCACCGCGCGGAAGCGCGCGATCTCCGCGGCATCGAGCAGGTCGGGTACGACGAAGTAGCCCTGCTCGTGGAGCTGCTGACGCCACTCGGCTTCGATTGCGGCATGCATGACTAGGTCTCCTGGGGGCATGAAAGGGACAGTCCCCGAACGGGCGCTGTCCCTGCATTGCTCCCCAGTATAGGCCCCGTCGCTCAGGCCGCTACGCCGTGACGCAGCAGCTTGCCCGGCGCGGCGCCGGTCGGCTGGTCGTCACGGATCGTCACCTCGCCGTTGACCAGCACGTAGCGATAGCCTTCGGCGCGCTGCACGCGCCGCCACTCGTTGCCGGGCAGGTCATGGGCGATTTCCTGCGGCAGGACGCGCAGGTTCTCGTAGTCGTAGATGACGATGTCGGCGGGCGCGCCCTCGACCAGGGTGCCGCGATCGCGGAAGCCCGCGCAGCGCGCCGGCACCGCGGAGAGCTTCCAGTGCGCCTCCTCCAGCGTGAGGATGCCGTGCTCGCGCACCAGGCTCGCGAGCGTCTCGGTGGGATAACGACCGGCGGTGAAGAACTTGGTGTGCGCGCCACCGTCCGACACGCCAAGGATGGCGAGATCGTTCCGCACGATCTCCGCGAGGTAGGGCAGGCTGCAGCCGATGGTGGTGTAGAACTCGGTCTTGAGATCGTCGGCGACCGCAAGGTCGAGCATCACGTCCACCGGGTGCTTGCCCTGGCGCTTCGCGAGTTCGCGCAGCGTCTGGTTCTCGGCGCCCTTCAGCGCCGGGTTCATCACCTGGTGCACGTAGATCGAGTCGAAGGAATCGGACACGATGCCCGAGGTCTCGTGCCGCAGCGACGGGCGCCGCGCCGGATCGGCGAGCTTGGCCTTGCGCTCGGCCGGCGTGCCGAGCGTCGCCTCGCGCCAGGCGGCATCGTCGTCCCACATGTTCCAGTCTTCGAAGGTGAAGACGAAACCGGGATCGGTCGTCACGCCCTGGCCGTAGACGCGCAGGCCCTGGTCGCGGCAGCTCTCCAGCCACTTCAATTGATTGCGATGCCGCTCGGGAAAGCGGTCGCTCGCCTGCACGACGTTGTAGAGTACCGGCCGACCGCTGACGCGGGCCAGGTCTTCGAAGTGCTGCTCGGCATCACGGTTGTCACCGGTGGGTGAGATGAGCGTCTGCTGGATGAAGCCCTCGCCGCGTTCGGCCAGCACCTTGGCGAAGACGAGGCTGGTCTCGTGGTGCATGACGTCGGTGACCATCGGCGTGCCGTCGTAATCCATCTGCGGGCTGTTCACGCCCAGGCGCTGGGCCGACCAGCCGCAGCCGCCGGCATCCATGCCCTCGTGAATGAGCTTGCACATCGCGGCATGCTCGGCGTCGGTCGGCATGCGGCCCGACTTCGCATCCTCGAGCCCCATCACCCACACCATGATCGGCGCGACCGGCACGTAGGGCAGCAGGTTCACGCCCTTGGGCGTGCGCTCGATGCTCGCGAGAAATTCGGGGAAGGTGACCCAGTCCCAGGGCATGCCGTCCTTCATGCAGGCATAGGGAATGGCCTCGACGCGTGTCATGGTCAGCATCGAACGCTCGCGCATCTCAGGCGCGACCGGCGCGAAGCCGAAGCCGCAGTTGCCGATCACGCAGGACGTCACGCCGTGCCAGCCGGAGATCGAGCAGTACGGGTCCCAGAACACCTGGGCGTCGTAATGGGTGTGCAGGTCGATGAAGCCCGGCGCGACGATGAGCCCGTCCGCGTCGATGACGCGCGCGGCGTCGCCTGGGTCGAGACGGCCGATCTTCGCGATGCGCCCGTCCTTGATGCCGATGTCGGCCCGGTAGCGCGGCAGGCGCGTGCCGTCGACGATCATGCCGTTGGTGATGATGGTGTCGAAACTTGCCATGGACTCCCCCTCGCAGGCGCGTTGTGACCACTCAGGCGACGCACACTAGCGCCGGCCGAGATCGGCGGTATTGATGGAAAGCGACAATCGACTGACCGATCACGACGCGCCGCCGGCGCGACGCCGCAGCGCGAGCGGCGTGCAGCCGAACCAGCGCTGGCAGCTGCGGGTCAGCACCGAGGTCTCGCTGTAGCCGAGCAGGGTCGCGACCTCGACCAGCGGCAGTTCGGGATTGGCCAGGTACTGCAGCGCGGCATCGCGCCGCACCTGGTCCTTCAGCGCGTCGAAGGACGTCTGCTGACGCTGCAGCTGGCGCTGCAGGCTGCGCACGTGCAGGCCGAGACGGGCGGCGATGGCCTGCTGCGAGCACTCGCCCGAGCCGAGCTGCTGCGCGATCAGTCGCTGCACCCGGTCGCCGAGCGAGGTATTGATCTCCGGGTAGCGCAGATCGATGTACTTGGCCGCGAGCGCATACACCTGCGGATCGCGATTGGGAATGCGCTGCGCGAGATCGCGGCTCAGGAACACCACCGCGTTGTAGGGCGCGTCGAAGCGGATCTTGACCGGCAGGTACTTGCGGTACTGCGCCGCGGGCAGGCGCTGGCGATGGGTGTACCAGACCTCGCGCGCGCCGAAGCGCCCGCCGGACAGCACCTTGAGCGCATAGTGCGTGGTACAGAGCGCGTTCTCCACCGCCTGCGCCGGCGCCGTGATGTCGCGCAGCAGGATATCGAAGCGCATGACGTGGCGCCCGGCGGCGCGCTCTTCGGTGATGGCAATGCGAATCGCCGAACTGTAGACCTGCAGGTGCCCCGCGCAGTAACGGAACGCCTCGCCGACCGTGGTCGAGTTGCGCATCGCGAGCTCCAGCGGTCCGAGCACCGCCGTGCCGCCCTGGCGCGCAGCCAGCTGCAGGCCGAAGGCCGGCGCCGCGAGCCTGCGCGCCGAGAGATCGAGCAGCGCGATCATCGCGCGGTAGGACAGCGACTGGTCGGGGTCGTCCAGCAGCGCCGCCGGAATGCCGGCCTCGGCGAGCAGCGCATCGGCGTCGCCCGCGAGCTCCGTCACCAGGTCACGGTAGCCGCGCAGCGCCTCGGCGCGCACCGCGCCGTCGAGAGAGCCGGGTCTGACGGTGCTTGCTTCGTGCATCGCGTTCGCCGGATGGATCGACCCATGTTGGCACGACGCGAGGAACAGGGACAGACCTCGACGCGCTAAACGGGGACAGACCACGGTTGCTTCGCAACTGTGGTCTGTCCCCGTTTAGCGCCCTCAGTCCCTCAGTCGTCGGCGATGCGGCTGTGCAGCCTGGTATCAGGCATCAGCGCGTAGACCACCAGCGAACAGGCGATGATCACCGTTACGTAAGTATAGAACCCGCTCTCGTGCCCGGCCTGCTTGAAGGCCAGCGCGACGTATTCCGCGGTGCCGCCGAAGGCCGCGTTGGCGAGCGCATAGGGCAGCGCGACGCCGAGCGCGCGCACCTCGGTCGGGAACAGTTCGGCCTTCACCACCGCGTTGACCGAGGAATAGGCCGACACGATGAGCAGGGACAGGCAGACCAGCAGGAAGGCGGTCAACCTGTCGTGGGTGGCGGCGAGCGTGGACAGGATGGGCCAGGTCAGCGTGGTGCCGAGCACGCCGAACGCGAGCAGGATGGCGCGCCGACCGACGCGGTCCGACAGCGCCCCCAGCACGGGCTGGGCCAGCACGAACACGGCGAGTCCGCCGGCGATGATGAGGCTCGCGTCGTCGGCGCTGAAGCCCGAGGTGTTGACCAGGAACTTCTGCATGTAGGTCGAGTAGGTGTAGAACGACAGCGTGCCGCCGGCGGTCAGTCCGATCACGGTCAGGGTCTCGCGCGGATGGCGGCGCCAGAGCTCGCGGGTGGTGATGCGCTGACCGCCCTGGCGTTTGAACGACGGCGTCTCGTCCATGCCGCGCCGGAGCCAGAACACCGCGAGCGCGAGGCCGCCGCCGATGAAGAACGGCACGCGCCAGCCCCAGGCCTGCATCTGCTCGGGACTCAAGAGCGCGGTGAGCGCGAGCAGCAGGCCCATGGCGAGCAGCTGACCGAGGATGAGCGTGGCGTAGAAGATGCCCGACCAGAAACCCCGGTTGGCGCGCGTCGCCATCTCGGCGAGATAGGTGGCCGAGACGCCGTACTCGCCGCCCATGCTCGCGCCCTGCAGGATGCGCGCGAGCACCAGGAGCGTCGGCGCCGCGACCCCGATCTGCGCCTGTCCCGGGCACAGGGCGATGAGCAGCGAGCCGAGGCACATGAGATTGACCGACAGCACCATCGCCGCGCGGCGTCCGACCCGGTCGCCGTAGAGCCCCATCAGCCAGGCGCCCGCCGGCCGCGCGAAGAAGCCGACGCCGAACACCGCCGCGGTGCGCAGCAGCTGGCTGGTCTGGTCCTGGTCGGGAAAGAAGACCTTGGAAAAGTACAGGCCAAAGGCCGCGTAGACGAACCAGTCGAAGCTCTCCACGACGTTGCCGGCGGAGCCGGCGATGATCGAGCGCAGGCGCTGCGCGCCCCGCGGCTCGGCGAGGGTCGTGGTCAAGGCTGTGTCCTGGCGGCGTGGGAAGGGCGAGAGCGCATGGTGGAAGAGGAAGCGCAATGCTCGCGCGCGGCGATTGTGCTGCAAGCGCAGCCGCCTCTCAAGCCATCCGCACCGCCTCGCTCAGGCGCTGTCCAGGACGCCGTAGCGACGCGACGCGTCTTCGAGGAACCAGGTCACCGCGCGCGGCGTCGCGAGCTTGCGCGGATCGTAGTCGCGGCGCATGCACCACTTCACCATGTGGCCGCCGACGTAGCCAAGCAGGCGACCGAACACCTTGGCGAAGCGCAGCCTGCTACGCAGTCGGTCGCGCAGCGTCATGGTCTCGCGGTCCTTGGTGATGATCACCTTGTAGGCCTCTAGCCCGTAGCCGAACAGCTGGATCATCGCGTACCACATCATGCCGCAGCGATAGAGGTAGGACGGCGTGTCGCCGTAGATCGCCTGGTACAGCTCGAAGCACACCGCGCGGTGCTCGAACTCCTCCGACAGGTGCCACAGCCAGAGATAGACGGTGGGCTCGTCCCAGCCCGCCATCAGCTCCGGCGCGTGCTCGAAGAAGAAATAGGCAAGCATCGGCCCAAAGGTCTCGAAGCCGTCGCAGTAGGCGAGATTGAACTTGAGGCTGCGCTTCTCGAGCGCGCGCTCGTAGCTGCGCGCGAGCTTGTTCATCACCGGCTGAAGGTCGTAGCCGGCCTCGTACAGGAGCTTGTTGAACTTCGCATGCTGGACGTCGTGCCGCGCCTCCTGCCCGACGAAGAGCTCGATGTCGCGCTGCATGTGCGCGGGGGCCAGCGCCCTCGCCTGGCGAACCACCTTGATCAGGAAGGGCTCGAGCAGCGGAAAGCCGCTGGACAGACCGTTCAGCAGCTGCGCGTATTCCGGCTCGCGCGGATTCCAGTGAATCTTCGCGCAGGAGAAATCCAGGTCGACCTTGCGTACCTGCATGCCCGTTCCCTCCCCTGGACGTGCCGGCCCCTGCCTTGCGTCCGCAGCCTAGCGGCGCGCCTCCGGGCTGGCAAGGCGCGCCGCGGGCGCCACGCACCTCACGCCCGCGGTTCGGTGTGGACCAGGTAGACGGTGTAGTCGTCCGGGTAATCGCGGCCGTACTCGCGCGCGATGTCGGCGTAGTGCTCCTGGCGCGCGCGCCAGCCGTAGCGCGCGAGCAGCGCGGGCGCGTCGTCGAAGCGCGAGATCATGCCGGCGCTGAACATGCCGCTCACCCCCTCCCCCATGAAGGTCGCGATCACTCGACTGCCCGGCGCGCTCAAGCTCGCGAGGTTGTCGTTCAAGCCAGCGATCTGCGCGTCGGTGAGATAGACGATCACCCCTTCCACCAGCCACACCGTCGGCCGTCCCCGCTCGAACCCGGCGGCCGCGAGCCGCGCGCCGAGATCCGAGGTGGTGACGTCGCCGACGACGGCCCGACGCGCGTCGCAGACCAGGGGCAGCTTCGCCAGGCGGGCCGCCTTGAAATCCAGCACCTGCGCAAAGTCCACCTCGAACATGCGCACGCCGGCGGTCGAGGCCAGGCGCCAGGCGCGCGTGTCGAGCCCGGCGCCCAGGATCACGCACTGCTCGACCGTCGGCAGCATCTCGTCCAGCAGCGCATCGATGCGCGCGGTGCGGATGGCGAGCCGGTCGACGTGCTGCCGCAGGCGCCGCGCGTCCGGGTCTTCAGCCGCCTCGGCCAACCAGGCGGCCAGCGCAGGCAGGGCCGCGCCGCAGTGCGCCGGCAGGCGGATGCCGGCCAGCTGGGCGTCGTCGAAGCGGTCCTGTTCGAGCAGGTGTTCGAGGGTCGGGTCTACGATCAAGGCCTGCTCACCGTGCAGCAGCACCTCCAGGCGCCGCAGCGCCGCCACCGTCTGCGCGGTGCGGTTCACCGCCGACCACGCCGTCTCTCCTGCCGCCACCATCGCGCCTCCGCTCACCACCGTCCGTTCGCCGGCCGCTGCCAGCATAACGCCTCGGCCGAGGGTGCAGGCGCGGGCCTCGTGACGGCGGCCGCCGAGCCGCGCGGCGCGCCGCGCGACGTGCATTGCCCCACTTGCCGGCGCGCCTTATCCTCGCCTCGAGACCGTCGCTGCCGGCCAGCGCGATGCGGGCAGGGAGAATCCAGATAGTGACTGACAGCTATCGCCTCGGCGTCGACGTCGGCGGCACCTTCACCGACGTGCTGCTGATCCACGAGCAGAGCGGCGCGCTGTACGCCGCCAAGGTGCCCTCCACGCCCGAGGACAGCTCGCGCGGCGTGATGCACGGCGTCGAGCGCGTGTGCGCGCTGGCCGGTATCGATGCCAGCGCCATCGCCCACCTGACCCACGGCACGACCGTCGCGACCAACACCATCCTGACCGCGAGCGGCGCCCGGGTCGGACTGGTGACGACCCGCGGCCATCGCCAGATCCTGCAGATCGCGCGCTCCTTCGTGCCCGGCGGCCTTGGCGCGTGGGTGGTGTACCAGCGCTCCGAGCCGCTCGCGCCGCTGGAACTCACCATCGAGGCCGACGAGCGCATCGACGCGCGCGGCCAGGTGGTGCAGGCGCTGGATGAAGCAGCGTTGCGCGCGGCGCTCACCAGGCTTGCGCGCGAAGGTGTGGAGGCGCTGACCGTGAGCCTGATCAACGCCTACGCGAACGATCTCCACGAGCGACGAGTACGCGACATCGCGCGCGAGGTGCTGCCGGACATTCCCATCTCGCTGTCCTCGGAAGTGATCCCCGAGATGCAGGAGTACGAGCGCACGGTGACCACCGTCGCCAACGCCTACGTGCGGCCGCGCTTCGCACGCTACATCGACAATCTCGCCACCGAGGTCGCGCGCCGCGCGCCGCGGGCCAAGCTGTCGATCCTGCGTTCCGACGGCGGCCTGGCCTCGGCCGCCGCGGCCGCGCGGCTGCCGGTCAAGCACCTGATGAGCGGTCCTGCGGGCGGCGTGTCCGGCGCCATCTGGCTGGCGGGCGTGGCCGGCCATCGCAACCTGCTGACCCTCGACATGGGCGGCACCTCGACCGATGTCGCGCTGATCGAGGACGGTCGCGCGCGCCTGCGCCGCGAGACCATGGTCGGCGACGTCGCGGTGCGCGCGCCCTCCATCGACGTGCGCACGGTCGGCGCCGGCGGCGGCTCCATCGCCCACGTGCCGAATCTCACCCGTGCGCTACGCGTCGGGCCACAGAGCGCGGGCGCGGCGCCGGGGCCGGCGGCCTACGGTCGCGGCGGCGAGCTGCCGACCGTGACCGATGCCAACGTGGTGCTCGGCTACCTGCCCACCGCCGCGCGCCTCGGCGGCGAGATGGGCCTCGACGTCGCGCGCGCCCGCGCCGCGGTACAGACCATCGCCGACGCCCTGGGCCTCGGTCTCGAGGCCGCCGCCGAGGGCATCTACCAGATAGCCAACGAACACATGTTCGGCGCGCTGCGCCTGGTGTCCGTCGAGCAGGGTTACGACCCACGCGACTTCGCGCTCATCGCCTTTGGCGGCGCCGGCCCGCTGCACGCCAACGCGCTCGGCCGACTGATGGGATCGTGGCCTGTGATCGTGCCGCCCGGGCCCGGCGTGCTGTGCGCCTATGGCGACGCCACCACGCGCCAGCGCGACGAGGCATCGCGCACCTTCATCCGCCGCTTTCACGACACCTCCGCGCAGGAAGTGGCCGCGGGTCTCGCCGAGCTCGCGGAACAGGCGCGCGCGGCACTGCGCGCCGAGGGCGTGGACGACGCGGCGCAGACGCTCGCCTACCAGCTCGACCTGCGCTACCAGGGCCAGGGGCTCATGCTCAGCATCGATCTCGAGGCCGACGAACTCGACGACGTGCTCACTCTCGCCGGCGCGCGCTTCGACGCGCTGCACGAGCAACTCTTCACCTTCGCCCTACCGGTGGCCAAGGAACTGGTGAACCTGCGCGCCGTCGCGCTCGGGCCCGCACCGACGGTGCGCCTGCCGACCGTGCCGGTACGCGCCGACGTCGACGCCGCGCGCTACGCCGAGCAGCGCATCCACGTCGAGGGCCGCGCGCATATCGCGCCGGTCTACGACCGCGCGCGGCTCGGCGCCGGCGGCGTGATCGCCGGGCCCGCCATCGTCACCGAGATGGACGCGACCACCCTGGTACTGCCAGGCCACAGCGGGCGCGTCGACCCGCACGGCAATATCCTCATCACGCCCGACGCCTGAGGCCGCCGCCCAAGGAGCACGCCTTGCCCGCTCAGCTCATCGAGACCAACACCACGCCGCTCGCCCGCGTCGACGTCGACCCGGTGACGCTCGACATCATCGAGAACGCGCTGCGCAACGCGCGGCAGGAGATGGACGCGGTGCTGTTCCGCACGGCGATGTCGCCCGGCATTCGCGAGCAGCACGACGAGTTCCCGCTGATCGCCAACCGCGACGGCAAGATGGTGGTGGGCCAGTTCGGCTCCTTCATCCACGGCTTCATCGCCGCCTACGACGGCACCATCGAGGAAGGCGATGTCTTCCTCACCACCGATCCGTATTCCTGCCAGGGCGCGATCTCCCACGCCAACGACTGGCTGGTGCTGCTGCCGATCTACGCCGACGGGCGCCACATCGCCTGGGCGGCGATGTTCGGCCACATGACCGACATTGGTGGCAAGGTGCCGGGCAGCCTGCCGACCGACGCACGACAGATCTACGAGGAGGGCATCGTCGTGCCGCCGGTCAAGATCTACCGGCGCGGCGAACTGCAGCAGGACCTGCTGAAGCTCATCCTGCACAACTGCCGGCTGCCGCACTGGAACCTCTCCGACTTCAACGCCATCGTCGCTGCCTGCCGCACCGCCGGCCGGCGCTGCGCGGAGCTGTCGCGACGCTTCGGCGACGACGTGTTCCACTCGGCGATGGACGAACTGCTGGCGCGCAATCGCCGCGCCATGGCCGAGCTCATCCGCAACGTGGTGCCGACCGAGAAGCGCAGCTTCGAGGACTACCTCTGCGACGACGGCATCGGCATGGGCCCCTACCGCATCACCTGCAGCATGTGGCGCGAAGGGGAGCGCGTGGTGTTCGACTTCGCCGGCACCGATCCGCAGTCACAGGGCTCGATCAACTTCTACTTGAACGAAGAGATGTTCAAGATGTTCTGCGGCGTGTTCATGATCATGGTGTTCGACCCGCAGATCATGTTCAACGATGGCTTCTACGACCTGATGGAGGTGCGCATTCCGCCGGGCTCGCTGCTGAAGCCGCGCCACCCGGCGGCGCTGTCCTGCCGCACCCACGCGCTCGGCCGCATCTTCGACATCATCAGCGGCCTGCTCGGCCAGGGCGCGCCGAACCTGATGTGCGCCGCGGGCTTCTCCGACAGCCCGCACTTCATGTACTCGGGCTACGACCGCGACGGCGAGTGGTACCAGCTCTACCAGATCGGCTTCGGCGGCATTCCCGGTCGGCCGCTCGGCGACGGCGCCGACGGCCACTCGCTGTGGCCGAGCTTCACCAACGTGCCGAACGAGTTCCTCGAGGCCTATTTCCCGCTGCGCATCGACGTCTACGAGACCATCGCCGACTCGGGCGGGGCCGGTCAGCATCGCGGTGGCAACGGCGTGCGGGTCGGCTACCGCTTTCTCGAACCGGGCGAGATCTCGGTGCACGATGATCGCTGGCTCACCTACCCCTGGGGCGTGAACGGTGGCGCGCCGGGCCAGCGCAGCCGCAAGCTGCTGCGCCGCGCGGACGGCAGCGAGCTGCGCGTGCCGTCGAAATGCGACCGGGTGAAGGTCGAAGCCGGCGACCTGCTGCTGTTCGAGACCTGGGGCGGTGGTGGCTGGGGCGATCCGCTGGCGCGCGCGCTGGATGCCGTCGCGCTCGACGTGCGCCGTGGCCTGGTCACGGTCGACGGCGCACGGCGTTACGGCGTGGTGCTGGACGCCGACGGACGCATCGATCACGACGCGACCGAGGCCCTGCGTGCTCGCCTGCGCGACGAGCGCGGGCCGCTGCCGCTGTTCGACAAGGGCGGCAGCCTCGCCGAGATCCTCGCGCGCTGCGAAGCCGAGACCGGCTTTCCGCCGCCGCGCCCGCCGGAGTTCGGCCGGCATGTCGCGCGCGTCGCGGGCGCGATGCCGCGATGAGCGAGACTCTCGAGCAGAACTACGCGCGCGGCGGTTTCGGCCACGCGCTCGCCTTCGGTCAACGGCCGGCGCTGCTGGTGGTGGATTTCGTGCAGGCCTATCTCGCGCCCGAGAGCCCGCTCTATGCCGGGGTCGAGGCCGCGCGCGAAGCCTGCGTGACTTTACTCGGCGCGGCGCGCGCGGCCGGCATCCCCGTGGTCCACACCCAGGTGCGCTACCAGCCGGGCGGGCGCGACGGCGGCGTGTTCTACCGCAAGCTGCCGGCGCTGCGCTGCTTCGAGGACGGGCGCCATCCCGAGTTCGCGCGCTTCGCCGACGGCCTCGAACCGCGGGCCGATGAGACGGTGATCACCAAGCAATACGCGAGCGCCTTCTTCGCCACGCCGCTCAGCTCACTCTTGACCGCGCTCGGCGTCGACTGCCTTTTGATCGGCGGCGTCTCGACCAGCGGCTGCGTGCGCGCGAGCGCGGTCGATGCCTGCCAGCACGGCTTTACCCCTTTCGTGGTGCGCGACGCGGTGGGCGACCGCGCGCGCGAGCCGCACGAAGCCAACCTCTTCGACCTGCAGGCGAAGTACGCCGAGGTCATCGCGCTCGACCGCGCGCTACAACTGCTCGCCTCTCTTCCGGAGAACCCTTCGCGATGAAATTCGGTGTGTTCCTGCCGAACGGCAGCAACGGCTACATCCCCTCGGCCGGCAGCCCGGTCTACCTGCCGACCTACCAGCACAATCTCGACATCTCCCTCGAAGCCGAGCGCGTCGGCCTCGACTTCGTGCTGTCGATGATGAAGTTCCGTGGCTTCGGCGGCGACACCGGTTACTGGGACGCCTGCCTCGAATCCTTCACGCTGATGGCGGGCATCGCCGCGGCGACGCGCAGCATCGGGCTGTTTCCCTCGATCTCCATCCTGAGCCAGCACCCGGCGGTGGTGGCGCGCATGGTCGCGACCATCGACGACATCTCGGGCGGGCGCTGCGGGCTCAACATCGTCACCGGCTGGAACCGCGCGGAGTACGCGCAGATGGGCCTGTGGCCGGGCGACGAACACTACGAGCGCCGCTACGACTACGCGAGCGAATACCTCGCGATCCTGAAAACCCTGTGGCGCGACGGCCGCTGCACCCATCGCGGCGAACACTTCCAGCTCGACGACTGCACCGTCTACCCGCGGCCGGGGCGCGAGATCCCCATCGTGTGCGCGGGCCAGTCGCCGCGCGGACGGGCCTTCGTCGCCGCCCACGCCGATCAGCAGTTCGTGCTGACCGGGCAGTCGAACCTCAAGGCCGGCGTGGCCGACATCAAGGCGCGTGCCGCGGCCGCGGGACGCGAGGTCGGCATCTACGCGCTGTTCCACATGATCCTCGCCGACAGCGACGCCGCGGCGCGAGCGGAGGCCGAGCACATCGTCGCCAGCGCCGATCACGGCGCGTTGGCGAGCATACTGGCGAGCGCGGGCCTGGACACCAATACCGACGGCACGGCCGACCAGCTGAAGGCCGCGCTCACGCAGCCCATCGAGGAAGGCAATCTCGCTTTCATGGGGATCCCGGTGGTGCTCGGCACGCCGCGCACCGTCGCGGCGCGCATCGACGAGATAGCCGCCGATACCGGCATCGACGGCATGCTGTTCAGCTGGCCGGACTTCGTGCCGGGCGTGCGTCGCTTCGGCGAAGAGGTGCTGCCGCTGCTCACCTGTCGCGGCTAGCCTCGGCGCGTGCGCCGGCGCGCGCCGAGCGCCACGAGGCCTGAGCCCAGCAGCCACACTGCGCCGGGCAGCGGGATCGGTGCCGCCGTCACGCGATAGAGCGAGGTGGTCTCGCTCACCTCGTTGGCCACCGCGAGGAAGCTGCCCTCGGCGGTGTTGAAGAAGCTCAAGCCCTCGGGACCGACATCGCCGGCGGTGAAGATCATGTCGAGGAAGCTGATGGCGGTGAGGTCGGACAGGTCCCACACCATCACGGCATTGCTGCGCTCGAGGCCCAGGAACAGGAGGGTGCGGCCAGACACCTGGCCGATCACCGCGGACTCGGGCTCAGGCCCCTTGTTGTCGCTGCGCGCGTCGTCCCACAGCTGCGGATACTGCGCGGCGACTATCTGCTCAAGCTGGTCGCCCGAGTCGAACACCAGGTTGCCGGCATCGTCCAGGATGGTGAACGAGCGGGCGCCGAATACTTCGATGCGATCCAGGTCGCCGTCGTTGTCGAGATCGCCGCTGCTGGAGGAAATGTTGAGGCGGCTCAGCTTGTCGTTGTTGGTCTGCCAGTCGGCGCCGTGCAGCGCGGCGAGTTGCGCGTTAAGCGCCGGGTCGATGGTCGCGCTGCCTAGACGGATCTCGTCGTTGCCGCCCGGCCAGTCGGCGCGGGAGTCGCCCTCATTGGCGGTGACGTAGTACTGCTTGCCGCCCTTGGCGAAGGACGCGATGCCGTCCGGCATGTACAGGCCGTTCACCTTCCAGTTCTGGATGTTGAAGTTCAGCGGATTGTTGCCGGGACCGTCACGATCGGAGGCGTCGAGGCCGTTGCCCGGCAGACTGTGATCCTTGAGGCCCAGCGCCTTGACGGCGGTGATCTGCGCGCTCGCGATGTCGACGAAGGCGACCGCGTTGGCCTCCTGCAGGGTGACGGCGGCGGTCTGGCCGTCGGCGCTGACGGCGATGTACTCGGGCTCGAGATCCTGGGCGACGGTCGCGTTCGGTCCGGTCAGGCGCACGCCTGCCGCGCGCAGCGCAGCGGCCTGGGCGTTGAACGCGGAGAAGTTCGCGGTGCTGACCGCGAAGCTGCCCGCGTCGATGATGCTGACCGAGCCCTCCGGATCGCCACTCGGCCCTACCAGGTAGCTGGAGGGCTCACCCTCGTTGGCGACCAGTACCTTGGCGCCATCGGGCGTGAAGGTGACCGAGTCGGGATTCGCGCCGACCGTCACGTCGGCCAGGGTCGCGAAGGTCTGGGTGTCGAAGAAACGCACCAGACCCGCATTGGTCTTGGTCGGCGCGGAGATCGCCACCGCCGCCCGGCCATTGGCCACCGCCACGCTGTTGATGCCGCCCAGTGACGAGGTGTCGATGCTGTGCAGCAGGTTGCCGGCGAGATCGAACACGTCGATGCCGCCCAGGCCGAGATTCGCCTGGTTGGCGTCGGTACCCACCACCCACAGGTGACCCTGCTGCGCATCGAAGGCCACGATCTCCGAGCCCATGGCGCGGGAGCCGTTGGCGGCGGTGTGATTGAAGGTCCAGGCGTGCGTGGCGCTGAAGCCGCCGTCGGCGGAGGCGAGCGAGGCGCTGCAAGCGAGCGCGATGGCGGTGGTCAGGTTCCTGAGCTGCATGACGTTCGATCCTCGTGGTGACGTTCTGACCCACGGCATGGGCAGCGTCGCCGCGCGCGCACGCACGCTGGACGGTCCGCCCTGGCCTGTTTGGGGTAGGCCAGTAGAGCCGTGTCACGTGACGAGTTGATGAAGCCTTTGTGTCAGGAGACAGCTGTCACGACAGCGCGGACTGGCGCGAGGCCCAAGCGTCGCGCGCGCGTGTCGAGCATCGAGCGCGGCACGCAGTGCCGCTCGCGAGCGAGCTCGGCCGTGATGCCGGACCCGCGTTCACGAGCCAGCGCCCGCGCCCAGTTGCGGGAGATCCGTCGACGCGCCGCGGTCGTCGCTCGTCTAGGCGCCCAGCCGCGCGACCGCGGCGTCGGCCGCTTCCAGCGCGCGTTCCACCGAGGCGAGCAGCGCCGGAAGATCGACACCCACCGTGCTCTTCTTGCCTTCCAGGTAGCGCGCGTAGACGCCGTGGATGATGCAGGCGGTCTTCCAGTGATTGAAGCCGACGTAGTAGTCGAGCCGTGACAGGTCTCGCCCGGTGCGCGCGGCATAGCGCGCGGCGAGATCGGCGCGACTGGGAAAGCCTTCGAGCTGGGTCGGTCGACGACCGCGCGGGCCGATGGGCTCGTCCGGCTCGGTCCACTGGTTCAGCGCGTAGGCGAGATCGGCCAGCGGATCGCCCAAGGTCGAGATCTCCCAGTCCACCACCGCCGCCACGCGCGCGTCCGCGCCGAACAGGCAGTTGTGCGTGCCGTAGTCGCCATGCACCACGCGCGCCGGCCCCTGCTCCGGCAGGTTGTCGAGCAGGAACCGCTGCAGCCGATGGGCGCGCTCGTCGTCGAAGCGAGCGCCCTCGATGGACGAGGTCCACGAGCGATACCAGGTCTTCAGCTGCCGCCCGACGTAATCGTCCTTCTTGCCGAGATCCGACAGGCCGACGGCATCGGGATCGACCGCGTGCAAGTCGGCCAGCACGTCGATGAAGGAATGCGCCGCGCGTTCACGCAGCGCGAGCGGGACGAGCCTCTCGGTGTCGTCCGCTGTGTAGAGCGGCTGACCGTCGACCAGGCCCATCACGTAGAAGTGGATGCCGGTCACCGTCGGGTCTTCGCAGAAGGCGATGGCGCGCGCGACCGGCACCGGCGTCGGCCCCAGCGCGCTGATGATCGCCCACTCGCGGCCCATGTCGTGGGCCTTGGGCAGCAGTTCACCGAGGGGCGGACGGCGGATCACCGCCGCGCGGCCCTCGGCGTCGACCAGCTTGTAGGTGAGATTGGAATGCCCGCCCTCGAGCTTGTACCAGGTGAAGGGCGGCGCGAGTTCGGTGGTGTGCGCGGCGATCCAGGCCTCGACCCGCGGGACGTCGTAGCCGGGAATGGCGGTGCCGCGCGGCACCGGGCGCGGCTCACTGGAATTCGAAGTGTCGCTCATGGCGTGACGGCCTCGTGTCGGCGGGTGCCGGGGGCGCGTCGATTATAGGGGACGGATCGCGCGACGCCGGCATCGCCACCGGGCTGGCCCTCGCTGGACGCGCCTGCGAAGCCTGGTGTCGCGTGCGTATACTGGACGACACCAACTCCGGGGAGATCGCCGTGAACCAGCCCATACCCGCTTCCGTGTCCTGCCACCTCTACGACCACGCCATCCAGTGGGGCCCCTTCGCGGGCATCGAGAATCTGGAACTCACGCTGTGCGACATCGACGAGGAACGCCACATCGTCGATCTCCTGGTGCGCTTCGCGCCGAACAAGACCGTGACCATGCACAACCACCTCGCCCAGACCAACATGTTCATCGTGCAGGGCGAACTGCGCATGTACGAGCCGGACGGCAGCATTCGCGAGCGACGCCCGGCGGGTCGCTACTACCGCGGTCGCACCCACGACGCGCACAGCGAGGGCGGCGGCCCCGACGGCGCGGTGGTGCTCTACAGCATGCGCTGCGACGGTGAGAACGACGTGCTGGAGATCATGGACGACGCGCAGAACGTGCTCGCCACGCTGACCATGGACGACGTGCGCGCGGCCTGGGCCGCACAGCAGGCGGCGCGCGGCTGAAGCACCGCGCGTCACTCCGTATCGACACAGGTATCGAGGAGATTCGGGATGAGTGAAGCACTGTGGCGCCTCACGGCGCTCGAACTCGCCGCGCTGATCCGCAAGCGTGAGGTCTCGAGCCGCGAGGTGGTGCAGAGCCATCTCGATCGCATCGCAGAGGTGAACGGCGCGGTGAACGCCGTGACCGTGACGCTCGCCGAGCAGGCGCTGGCCGCGGCCGACGCCGCCGACCGCGGCACGCCACAGGGCCCGCTGCACGGCGTGCCCTTCACCATCAAGGAGAACATCGACTGCCTGGGCTCGGCCACCACCCAGGGCCTCGCGCTGTTCGCCAACGCGCTGCCGCCCGAGGACGCGCCGGTGGTTGCACGCATGAAGGCCGCCGGTGCCATTCCGCTCGCGCGCACCAACCTGCCGGAGATGGGCCTGCGCATCAGCACCACCAATGCGCTGCGCGGCTGCACCAACAATCCCTGGGATCCCAAGCGCGTCGCCGGCGGCTCGAGCGGTGGCGAGGGCGCGGCGCTCGCCACCGGCATGTCGCCTTTCGGCCTCGGCAACGACATCGGCGGCTCGCTGCGCAATCCCGCCTACTGCTGCGGCATCACCTCGCTGAAGCCCACCACCGGGCGCATTCCGTTCGCCTGGTCGAGCGTGCCCGGGATGGGTATCGCGTTTCGCCTGATGGCGGTCGAAGGGCCGATGGCGCGCAGCGTCGCCGACCTGCGTCTCGGTCTCTCTATCCTGGCCGGCTGGCACGCGCGCGATCCCTTCTCCGTGCCGGCGCCGCTCGAAGGGCCGCCGGTCGCGAAGCGCGCCGCGCTGGTCACCTCACTTCCCGACACCACGCTGCCGGCCGCCACCGTCGCCGCGGTCGAACGGGCGGGCGCGGCGCTTGCCGCGGCGGGCTGGACGGTTGACCCGATCACGCCGCCCGAGATCGAAGCCGTCAACCGCACCTGGGGCGAGATCCTCGCCGCCGACGTCGGCGACATGCTGCCGGCGCTGCGCAACATCATGTCGCCGGGGCCGGTGAGCGCCATGGAGCAGCTCATCGCGCGCTTCAGCGGCGAAGGGCTCGCGGGCAATCAGCGCTTCGTCGAACGCGACCGCCTGGCGCAGGCCTGGTCACGCATGTTCCAGGACTGGCCGCTGGTCATCGGTCCGATCTGGACCGACCTGCCGTTCTTCCATGACGAGGACATCGCGCCGGACACCGGTCTGGAGACCACGCTCAGGCGCCTGCGCTTCATCACGCCCGGCAACCTGCTCGGCATTCCCGCGGTGGCGGTGCCGACCGGTGTGGCCGACGGTCTGCCGACGGGCGTCCAGGTCTATGCCGAGCGCTGGCGGGAAGACCTGTGCCTGGACGGCGCAGCGGTGATCGAGGCGGCCTGCGCGCCCATCGCGCCCATTGATCCGGTGTTGGCCTAGCACGACGCGCGACGGCCAGCACGGGAAGGAGAGCGACCATGCAGTTCGGCATCATCTTTCCCACCAAGATCGACGACTGGCAGGTGATCGCGGACGCCGAGGCGATGGGCTACCACCGCGCCTGGGTGCCCGATTCGCAGATGATCTGGTCGGACTGCTATGCGACCCTCGCGCTGGCCGCCGTCAACACCTCGCGCATCCAGTTGGGTACCGGCGTCTCGATCCCGCGCACCCGCATCGCGCCGGTCACCGCCCATTCCATCGCCTCCATCCATCGCCTGGCCCCGGGCCGCGTGTTCCTGGGCCTTGGCACCGGACACACCGCGATGCGCGTGATGGGCATGCAGCCCTCGACCATCCGCGAGTTTCGTGAATATTTGCGCGTGGTGCGCGCGCTGCTGCGTGGCGAGGAGGTGGACTACACGCTTGACGGTGTGACGCGCCCGATCCGCTTTCTGCACCAGCAGGAGGGCTTCATCGCGCTCGAGCCGGAGATCCCGCTCTACATCGCCGCCAACGGGCCACGCGCGCTGGCGCTCACCGGCGAGTACGGTGACGGACTCACGACGCTGATGTACGAAGATCCGCGCGTCCTGAGCGCACATCTCGACACGGTGCGCCAGGGCGCGGCGGCGGCCGGACGGGCACTGCCCGCGAACTTCCATCTCGCCGCGGTCACGGCCGTCGTGGTGTTGCGTCCTGGTGAGACCCTGGCCAGCGAACGCGTGATCGACGCCTGCGGCGCCTGGGTTACGACGGCGCTGCACTTCGTCTACGAGGTCTACGCGCAGAGCGGTGACGAATCGGTCATTCCGCCGGCGTTTCACGGCGTGTGGGAACAGTACTGCGCCCACGTCGCCGCGATGCGCACGCCGGCCGACCGGCGCTACCTGGAACTGCACCGCGGGCACAGCACGTTCCTGGTGCCGTCCGAACGACGCTTCGTCACGACCGAGCTGATCGCGGCGACCACGCTGACCGGCGCACCCGAGGAGATCATCGCGCGGCTGCGCGCCGCCGAGGCGGCGGGCCTGAACGAACTCACCCTGCTGCCGCCCACCGTGGGCAACGCCGGCGATCGCGCCCACCTGCGCGAATTCGCCGAGCAGGTGATGGCGCGCTACTGAAGCGGCGGGGCGGCCGGCCTCAGAAACCCATCGCCTTCAGCGCGTCCAAGTCGGCGACCGGCTCGTGCGGCCGGCCGTTCAGCGCGCGCCCACCGGGCGTGCGCGTGAAGGGATCGTCCAGGCCGAGCTTGCGGCCGTGTTCGCGCATCGCCGGAATGACATCGCGGTTCAGGAGCTCCAGGCAGCGCATGCGATCCTTGTGCGGCACCGGGCCGTCCAGCCAGAACGAGAAGATGCCGGGCTTGAGCACGTCCAGCACCTTGTTCAGGCGCGGGATGACGTTGTCGGGTGTACCGGCGATCATGACCATGTCGCGCTGCAGCTCCGGGTAGCTGTCGTAGATGATCTTCTTCACGCCCTCGATCTCGGCGTCGGTCTTCTCGCCGCCTTCGCCGTAGAGCGGCTTGTTGGTCGCGTTCGGCCCGAAGTCCGCCTGCGCGAGGCGCCGCGTCGCCGCCTTGGAGTTGTAGCCCGAGGGAAACATCCACTCGGGACGCGCGAAGTGCGCGAAGGCGCCGCCGAACAGAATGCGCTTGCCGAGCTCTTCCGCGCGCTCCTGGGTGTCCGCCACCATCACCGGCTGCATGAAGCCGAAGTTCTCCGGTCCCGCCTGGTAGCCCTCGCGCGCGGCGGCCTTGGCGTAGAAGTCCCACAGCTCGGTGGTCGGTCGCAGCTTGGTCGCGAGCGCGATGTAGGGATAGCGCCGGCGCGCGCAATAATCCGCGGTGTCCGGGCTCACCAGGCCCGGCATCCAGAACGGCGGATGCGGGCGCTGCAGCGGCTTGACCCAGGGATTCACGTGGCGGAAGTGGAAGTGCTTGCCCTCGTAGCGGAACGGCCCCGGGCGCGTCCACGACTCGACAATGAAGTCGATGCCCTCTTCCAGCATCTCGCGGTTGTGCGCCGGGTTGGCGTTGTTCGCGAGCTGCTCGCTGCCCGCGCCGCGCACCCAGCCGGTGACCAGACGTCCGCCGGAGATGAGGTCGATCATCGCGAGCTCTTCGCCTAAGCGCAGCGGATTGCCGACGGTGGTCACCGGGTTGCCGAGCAGGACTATCTTCACGCGCTTGGTGGTCTTGGCCAGCGCCGCGGCCTCGACGTCCATCACCGCCCCGAGGCAGAAAGGATTGCCGTGATGCTCGTTCAACATCACGCCGTCGAAGTTCAGCAGCTCGGCATCGGTGTAGATCTTCTCGTCGAGATACTGGTTCAGCAGTTTCGACGCCACTTCCGGCTCGAACAGATCGTTCGGCGTGGCGAAGAAGCTGCGCTTGCGGATGACTTCGTTCTCGTAGACGCGGTACTTCTCCGGATCTTCGTCCGGCATGTAGTGATAGGCGCGCTCGGTGAACCACATGAAGTGCATGGCGTCGTTCTCCCCTCGGTTCGGTCAGTTGAGGAAGTCGCGCACGAGTGCGACGAAGCGCTCCTTGCTCTCGATTTCCGGTCGGTGCCCGCAGCGCGGCAGGGTGGCGAGTTCCGCGCCGCCGAGCGCATCGCGGTAGGCCAGCATCGCCGAGCGCGGCACCACGCGGTCGTCGTCACCATGCACGATGAGGGTCGGCACCTGCGCGCCCAGGCCCTCCAGCAGGTGCGGCAGCGCGGGGTTGTGCATGTAGGGCTGCCAGGCGAGTCGCGCGCTCTCGGCGCGGGCGTCGTCGAAAGCCTCTATCTGCTCGGGTGTCGGCTTGCCGCCATACAGTCGGTCGAATTCGGGTGTCGCGGCCGGATCGCGCACGGTCGCCTCCAGGTGCGCGCGGTGCGTCAGTTCGAAGGCATCGAGGATGACGCCCTCGGGCGGCTTGATGCCGAGCGGCGCGACCAGCACGAGGCGCCTGAACAGGCCAGGATCATTGGCCAGCATCTCGGCCAGCACCCAGCCGCCGAAGGAAAAGCCCAGCGCATCCACCGGCGGCGCGCCGCGGGCGCGCAAGAGTCGCGCGTAGACGCAGGCGAGATCGCGCACACAGGAGAGCCACTCGAGGCGCGGCGCCTGGCCAAAGCCCGGCGCAAGCGGCATGTGCAGCGACCGCGCGCGACTGAGTTCGGCCTGCCAGGACATCCAGCCCGGATAGCCCATTTCGTCGTGCAGCGCGAGCAGCGGTGGCCCCTCGCCCGCCGTCAGGACCTTGAGGCTGACACTGCCCAGGGCGACTTCGATCGGCGTTGCTTCACTCATCTGGCGCTACCTGTCTCGCTTGACGAATCCGACATGACGCTGCGAGTACGATGCCACTTCGGCACCGTCCGTGGCGCGCGTAGCGCAGCGCACCACACAAGCGTGGCACGCCGACCTGCGAGTGTCTGTGGCACGAAAGGACGTGGACCGGGCTGATCGAAGCGGGGATGAATATTCGCCGCGCGTCCGACATGCTTGCAGGCGCGGCGCGAGCGAGCGCCGGCGACGTGGCGCCGGTCGAACGCGCCGCCTACACTCGCTGATCAACACCAGGGGAGCCCGCCATGGCCTTGCTACAAGCCGTTCAATCGTCCGTTCCGTCCGGATTCAAGACCGACGCCATCACCTGGCATCGCCTGCCGGGCAGCCCGGACTTCGACTATCCGATCGACTACTGGATCGCCGTGCTGGGCGGCAGCGTCGCCGAAGGGCGCGTCGATTTCCTGGTCAAGTGGGAGGCCGACGCCTACTGCCACCTGCATCGCCACATCGGCACCGCCACCACGCTGGTGCTGGAGGGCGAGCATCACATCGTCGAGACCCAGGCGACCGAGACCGTGCACAAGGTGCGCAGGCCCGGGCACGTGGCGCACAGCGCGGGCGGCGAACTGCACATGGAGTACGGCGGCCCACAGGGCGCGGTGGTGCTGTTCAGCATGCAGTCCCGGGACGGACGCCTGTTCGACGTCATCGACAAGCACGACAAGGTCGTCACCACCACCACGGTGGAAGACCTGCTGACCGGGCGCTTCGTGTCCTGAGCGGCGTCGGCTTACGCCGCCTGGCCGAGCTCTGGAAAAAGTACACGCCGCGGTGGGCGCCCGCCCATCGCGAAACCTCGCTCAATCGTCGGCGCTCGCCGCGATACTGAAACCGTTGTCGAGCGCCCACGCCACCAGCGCGGCCCGCACGGCCGCCTGTTCGCACAGGATTGCCGCACGCCGGGCCGGGGGGGCGCGCCTGGGCGCTACAGGTAATGCCCCGCATAGGAAGCGCTGTAGCGCGCGGCCCACCGGTAGAAGCCGGGCTCGGCCGCCGCCGCGCTGCACAGCCGCTGAGGATCCGGCGTGATACCGAGCCGGGCCAGTTCCAGGCGATCCGCGTCCCAGCAGGTCGCGATGGTCGGGTCGTCGTGGCGGCCACCATCGCTGTGACCGCGGCACGCCTCGACCAGCAGACCGAGTTCGAGATCGCCGAGCGCGAAGTATCGACCATTCAGCGTCTCGACGAACGAGGCCGCGCGGGCGCCGTGCCCCGGGTCCCGCCCGTCCGACCGGCGACACGAATCGTGGAGAAAGGCGAAGAGCTCCACCACCCGCACGTTCGCGCCGGTCAGTTCCGCGAGGCACAGGCCGATGCGCCGCACGCGACTCCAATGAGAAGCGCCGTGAATACCGCGCCAGTCGAGGGCGAAGTGCTGTTTCAAGAGCGCGATCAGCGGCGGCGGGATCATGGTGCGACCTGCCTGGGTGGAAGAAGAATGTAACTGCGCGACATCGGTTCACCCATCGTACCTGGCTGCTCCCAGGGCACTGGATAGCTCACTGTCGCGTTCGCCACGAACCCGCATGCCGGGCTCGACACTTGAAGGGACAGGCGTTCCGCCAGGAATCGATCCCGCAAACCGACGACGGAGGGGCACTCGGGCGCTCCGACAGCGTGGTCTCCAACACCCTGTGGGTGTAACCCATACGCCCGGACTTTCGGTCAGCTATCCACCCGGCCGCTCACACACCAGTCGAACTCCATCTGCCGAGCCGTCGCACGCGCCAAGGCCTCTCCTGCTACGACTCGGACCAGGTGCAGACTCATGTGGATACCCGCCGAAATCCCCGCCGATGTGACGACCCGCCCCTCGTCTACCCACAGCTGGCCTTCCAGTACGCGGGTATGCGGGAACAGGGCCCGCAGGTCGGCTATGTCTTCCCAATGGGTAGTGGCCGACTTGTCTTGCAACAGCCCGGCAGCACCGAGCAGAAATGCCCCCGTGCATACCGACGCAGTTATGCGACAGGCTTGGGACGCCTTGGCTATCCAAGCAATCACGGCCGCCTGCCGTAGCTCGTCAGAAACGACACCGCCCGGCACAATCAGGATATCGAGAGGGGGATGATCAACAATCTGATGGTCGACGTTGAATTCAAGCCCCGCCCGGGCTCGGACACGCGTTGAGGTCTGAGAAATGGTAACGACGCGGAAGGCTTCAGGTTCACCCGGATTCAATCGAGTATGGACACGGCTGGCCGTGGTGAAGACCTCGTACGGCCCGGCGAAGTCGAGCACCTCTACTTCGGGGAAGACATAAATGCCGACTACGGTGGTCACTGGGACACCTTACCGATCCGCCTGAATGAAACGTCAGTCGGATTTCGGCCTCGGCCTTCTGCGCCTACCGCATGCGCCTGACTGCGATGTAAATGGGGTCTTGAGCCGCAGGAACTGCTGCAAGCGTTCTTGGATCGGCAGAGCCAGGGTATCCACGACGGATATGGCCATGCGCTAACCGTAGCACCGCTATTTGCGGCCATTCAAGGCTTCGAGACAACTAGGGGAAGCCTCCTAACGTCGTACATGAGCCGCCGCCGAAGCGCGCAGCGAGAAGGGAACCCACCAGCACCGCTGGTAGGCGGACGGCTCGATGCGCTTGTCAGCCCTCATCGCCGTATTTGATTGATGGAGGCACATAGGTCTTGCGACGAAAGAAGCCTCGAATGCAGAGATAGCTGCCTCCGACGAAGCCCATGGCGGAGAACAGTGCGGTCAGGAACATAATTGTGGTGAAGAACCCATGGGGCTGGTCGCGTCCGTATATCACACCGATGAGGATCAGGTTGCCGAGATGCAAGGAAAGAAAGATCAATCCCCAAGTAATGAAACGAATCCCCGACTGGAGCAGCTCAGACTTGGTCATGTACGCCACATCGGTTCTCGGACCCATTCGCACGCCGAACACCAGGAACACCCAGAACGCGCGTGGGTTCCGCTCTGCGCGAGAACAGACGTACCAGATAGCTGCGATCAATAGCAGGTTCGCTAGCAGGATTGCGAGGGTAAGAATCATTGTCGCGAGGGCTAACGTTCAGCATCAGCTGCGGCGCACAGCGCCGTCCGCTGCATGCTGTTGCTAGACCGCTTCAAGGTACGCCTCCTCGCCGTTGCCGGCAGACAAGGCGCGCATCTCGCCGATGAAACGGTCCAGAAGCGCGGGTTCTGACTTAACGTACAAAGTGGCCCTGCTGGCGACCTCCTTCTTCGCGAACTCCACAAACTCGGATTCCTGTTCGCAGGAAACGAAGAGGCGACCAGGAACTGGAAAGTGGAACCGGGCGTGGAACGCGCCACCCGCGTACTCAGGCCCGAACTCGCCGAATCGAAGGTCAAGCAAACCGCCGCGCACATCGCCCTTGAAGACCTGGAGGGACGAGACAGCGTCCTCGAGTGCTGCATGCCCGATGTAGGATTTGTTCGAGAAAGAAGCCGCGCCATCCGATACGAGAATCCGTAGCTCGACGACGTCGTCATCGGACCAGATTCTCGAGATGTGGATGCCGGACTTCATCTTGGCCTTGTCGGTCTAACGTTGGAGCTCAGCCGCGGTGGCGGAGGAGCGAAGCGACGAGTGCGACGTCGGCTGCAATGACTGGTTGGGCATCATGCGCGCCATCCTATGGTTCCTCATATTGGATCTGCTCAAGTCGGGGTGGGAGAAGCGAGGCAGGTGGTATTGGTAGGTCTCCGTACGCTGACCGAAGTGGCTCATTGAGCCGCAGATAGTGGAAGAAGAAAACCGCTCTGGCCTCGCCTGGTTCGGTTGAGCCAACTGGTTGCTCGTCGTAGGGTACCTGCCAATACGATTGATCCCTTCCAGGCTCCGGTTGAGTGATGGAACCCCAATCGATCGAATCAAAGTCTGCCTTCAACTCGACCTCAACTAGCCACACCGGCTCCTTGGCCTTAACTGGATAAACGCCAACGACGGTGACTGGCACGGTATTCATGATGCCCAATGTTCGAGCTAAGCTGCCCGCGAAGGCAGGCGGCGCCTGGCCGCGGAAGGCAGGATGCCACGGGCGCCCGGATCGGCCAAGCGACGGATGCCGTAGCGGGGCAGCTTGAGCGAGGGGTTAGGCCGCACTGACGATAGCAGCGTGAGTGTTGAGACTCCTAGCGGACTGGAGCACATGGATCCGAGCCTCTGCTCTAGGGGTACTCCAAGTCGATCTTGTGCCGAATGGCCGCACGATCTTCGTCTGTCTTGGCTTGGTCCCATGCGTCAAACAGATCAAAGCAATAAAGGCGTTCATTGATCGTCATTCCTCCACGACCCGCGATGCACTGGCTTCTAAAGGCCGACCAAAGTGCATAGACAGCCCTGTGCTCTGCGTCGCTTGGGAACCATGTTTTTCCTATGTACTTCTCCACGTTTCGGTATAGATCCTCCACGGTATCCGCATTCGCTCGCCACTGCTCAAGCAGATCGATGAGCCCATGAACCGCGCGGTGGGACGATGCCTCGGGAAGCGCCGCAAGAAGTTCGCGAAGGGTCACTCTGTGCGGCCTAACGTGCCGTTCAGCGGCGCCGGAGCGCGAAGCGCGGAGCTGTCCGCTGCAACGGCTGGTTAGGCGACGCGGATTCATAAACTAAGTGCAACACATCGTCGTCCTTGGGTCGCATTAGACGCGGCGAGCCGGGATACTCATC
>JAIEQK010000027.1 GCA_019747795.1 Gammaproteobacteria bacterium
TCGCGCGCGAGCCCGGCCACCACCTTGTCCGCTTCCGGCGCCTGGGTCACGGGATTGGTGTTCCAGCACAGGATGGCTTCGATGGGCGGGTCCAGCGGGATCTCACCGGTCAGCAGACGCCCGAGATGCAGGTTGCTGACGACCCGCGTGCCGGGCGGGATCCAGTCGGCGCGGCACATCTGGTCGAAGCGATAGGGATGCTCCCACACCGAGAGCGCGAGCATGCCGCCGCCGACCTCGCGCCACGCGCCCACCAGCGCCGGCAGACAGCTCACCGCGCGGATGGTCTGCCCGCCGCCGCGATGCCGCTCGAGGGCGACGCCGATGCGGATCGCGCTCGGCCGCGTGCCAGCGTATTCCCGCGCGAGGCGCCGAATGTCCTCGGCCGGAATGCCGGTGATGTCGGATGCCCACTCGGGGCTGCGCGTGGCCGCGCGCGCCGCGAGTTCGGTAAAGCCTTCGGTATGCGCGGCGACGTACTCGTGGTCGATGAGGTCTTCTTCGATCAGCACGTGGATCAGCGCCATGGCCAGCGCACCGTCGGTGCCGGGCCGCGGCGCGAGGTGCCAGTCGGCGGCCTGCGCGGTGCGCGAGCGATAGGCGTCGATCACCACCACCTTGGCGCCCGCCTTCTGCGCCTCGCGGATCACGTGCCAGTGATGCAGATGGGTACTGACCGCGTTGCAGGCCCAGACCAGGATGAACTTCGCGTGGCGGAAGGATTCGGGATCGAGTCCGCTGCTCGGCCCGCAGGTCATGAGCCAGGCGGTGGCCGAGCCTTCGCCGCAGAAGGTGCGCTCGGTGACGGTCGCGCCGAGGCGATTGAAGAACGCGTCGCCGCTGGTCAGCCCGTTGATGAGGCCCTGGTGACCGAGATAGCTGTAGGGCGCGATGGCCTGCGGCCCGTGGGTCGCGATGATCTTCTGCCAGCGCGCGTGGATCTCGTCCAGCGCCGCGTCCCAGCCGATGCGCTCGAAGCGCGCCTCGCCCTTCGCGCCCACGCGCTTCAGCGGGTATAGCACGCGTTCGGGATGATGGTGCCGCTGCTCGTAGTCGCGCAGCTTCACGCACAGCCCGCCGCGCGTGTAGGGATGTTCCGGGTTGCCGCGCACGCCGGTCAGGCGCCCGTCCTCGACGGTGAAGATCATCGCGCAGGTGTCGGGGCAGTCGTGCGGGCAGCCGCCCGGATGGTGGGTGACGGTCATGCAGGCGCTCCTGGGGCTCTGAACAGATCGTGCAGCTGGCGTCGACGCACGCCCATGTTGCCGCCGTCGAACAGGGGCAGCGCGAGCGCGTCCTGGAGGAGACCCGCCAGCGGCAGCGTGTGGTCGTAGCTGTCGATGCCGACCACGCGCATCAGCTCGGTGATGACGCGCACCGCGGTCTCGGAGCCGAAGATCTTCGAATGCAGCGCGAGCTCGTAGGCGTCCTGTGTCTGCGCGTCCATCGCCCAACAGGCGCGCCAGGCGAGACTGCGAATCGCCTCGATGGCGGACTTGGCATCCGCCAGCGCGTAGCCGACCGCCTGGTGTTCGATGATCGGCTGCGCGCCGCCGCGCGTCTCGCGGCGCGCGAAATCCAGCGCGAAATCGAAGGCCGCTTGCGCGAGCGCCGCGCCCATCACGCCGACCAGCGCGGCGGTGCCGGTGAAGCTGGCGTCGACCAGCGCCTTGCCGCCGCCGAGCTCGCCGATCACGTGATCGGCCGGCACGCGCGCGCCCTGGATGCGGAAGCGTGGCACGAGATGCGCGCGATGCCCGAGCGTGTCGAAGGCGCGCTCCAGCACCACGCTGCCCGGCTGACGCGGCAACGCGAACACGCTCAGAGCGCGCTCGGGTGGCGCGTCGTCATCACTGCGGCACACCACGCACAGGAGGTCCGCGCCCTGCCCGTCCCAGCCGGTCGCGCTGGACACCCATTGCTTGGCGCCGTCGATCACCCATTCATCCCCATCGCGGCGCGCCACGGTGCGCGTGCCGCCGCCCGCCACGCCGGAGGCGTAGTTCGCGCTGCCGCCGGGCTCGCTGTTGGCGAGCGCCGCGAGCGGCGCACCGGTGCGCGCGAGAAAGGGCGCGAGCCAGCGTGCGCGTTGGGCATCGCTGCCGGCCAGGAACAGCGGCATCAGACCGAGCAGGTTGGCGAACAGCGTGAGGGAGACGTTGACGTCGGCGGCGTAGAACACTTCCGCGACGACCGCCATGTCGACGAGTCCGTTGCCGCCACCGCCGCAGTGCGCCGGTATCAGGCGTTGGAGGAAGCCGGCGGCGATGGCCTGTTCGTAGAACGGTCGCGTGGCGGCGAAGCGCGCCTCGGGTGTGGCGAGATGCGCCGTCGCGTCGCGCACGCGGCTCAACACGTCGCGCGCGAAGTCGCGCGCGTCCGCAGCGAGCCGCGCCTGGTCCTGAGTCAGGGTGAAATCCATCGCCATCGAAGTCGCCTCGCTGCGCCGCGAACGCATCGAGCGTGGCGGCCGTGCGTCGATGATAGGCGCAAGGGCGCGACGCCGGAATCCTCACGGCTACCCTTCCGGACGTGTGGCATCTCGCTCCACGACGTGTTATCAAAGTACCCGAGGGGAGCGTCAGACGCCGCCGGCCGAGGGCCCGCGGCCGGCCCACTTCATGAGCGCGTTTCACGCGAGGGCCACCAAGGCACTGCTGATTCACATCGAACACACACGACCTTCGTCGCGGGCATGCGACGGCCAGGAAGGCCACGCCGCGACCGGTCGCGACTGCCAGATCGATCCATGACCTTGTCCAGCCTGTTGAACCCGCAGTCCGTCGCCACCGCGATCTTCGCCGTGGCCGTGCTGCACACCTTCTCCACCAAGTTCTTCGCCCACCTGGGCCACCTGCAGCCGAATCACGCGGGGCTGTGGCACCTGCTCGCCGAAGTCGAAGTGGTGTTCGGCTTCTGGGCCTTCATCCTGGTGGGCTACCTGTTCCTCAGCACCGGCAAGCACGAGACCGTGGCCTATATCGAGGGCCGCGACTACACCGAGCCGATGTTCGTGTTCGTGATCATGGTGATCGCGGCGGGTCGGCCGATCCTGTCGAGCGTGATGGCCGGCGTGCAGCTGGTGGCCGCGATGGTGCCGGTGAAGCGCCCGCTCGCCATCTATTTCCTGAGCCTCTCGGTGGTTCCGCTGTTCGGTTCCTTCATCACCGAGCCGGCGGCCATGACGCTCGCGGCGCTGATGCTGCGCGAGGGATTCTTCCGCTACAACCTGAGCACGCGCCTGAAATACGCGACGCTTGGCCTGTTGTTCGTGAACGTCTCCATCGGCGGCACGCTCACCAGCTTCGCCGCCCCGCCGGTCCTGATGGTGGCGGCCAAATGGCAGTGGGACTCGGTCTACATGCTCACCCACTTCGGCTGGAAATCGGCGGTCGCGGTCTGCCTGAATGCCTTGGTGGTGACCTGGCTGTTCCGCCAGGAGATCGGTTCGAAGGGTCGCTCCGACGACGCTGGCGCGCGCCTGCGCGTGCCGCTCGTGGTGGCGCTGATCCACTTCGCCTTCCTGGTCGGCGTGGTGATGTTCGCCCACCACGCCTCACTGTTCATGGGCCTGTTCCTGTTCTTCCTCGGCTACTCCGAGGCCTACAGCGAGTACCAGGACAAGCTCATCCTGCGCGAAGGCCTGATGGTCGCGTTCTTCCTGGGCGGCCTGGTGGTACTCGGCGGCTTTCAACAGTGGTGGCTGCAGGACACACTGACCGCGGTCTCGCCGACCGTGCTGTACTACCTGGCCACCGCGCTCACCGCCATCACCGACAACGCCGCGTTGACCTACCTGGCGTCACTGGTGGAGGGCGTGTCCCCCGAGTTCCAGTACTCGGTTCTGGCGGGCGCCGTGACCGGCGGCGGCCTGACCGTGATCGCCAACGCGCCCAACCCGGCCGGCGTCGCGATTCTGAAGGGCAGCTTCACCGACGAGACCATCAGCCCTGCGGCGCTGTTCATCGCTGCGCTTCCGCCGACAGCGGTGGCGATCCTCGCGTTCCAGGCGCTGTAGGTGCTATGGGTGGGCCGCAGGCGTCGCGTCCCGTGACAGACTCGCCTACAGGAGCCCTCGCGTCGGACGCTATACTGAGATGCAATTTGCTTCCGAGTGAACGGGATGCGGAGACGAATGTTCGCCATCGCGCTGGCCGCGCTTCGCCGGTGTGGCGCCTTCAGCGTGGCACGCTGGCTGACGCGCGATCGACTGCGCATCCTTTGCTACCACGGCGTCTCGCTGGCCGACGAGCACGAATTTCGCTCCCGCCTGTTCATGCGTCCGGAGACTTTCCGCCGACGCCTGGCACTGCTGCGCCGGGCACGCTACCCGGTGTTACCGCTGGGCGAGGCGCTTGCCGCCCTCGAGCTGGGTCGCCTGCCGCCGGCCGCCACCGTAATCACCATCGATGATGGCTGGACCGGCACCGCGCTCAGCATGGGGCCGGCGCTACGCGAATACGGCTTTCCGGCCACTCTCTACGTCGCATCCTATTACATGGACCGACAGACACAGGTGTTCAACGTCGCCTGCGATTACCTGCTGTGGCGGAGCGGCTCCCGCCGCCTCGATCTCGCTCGCGTGGACCCGGCGCTCGCGGGCGTGTTCGAGCTTGGCAACGCCGACGCGCGCGAGAACGCAGCACTCGCGCTGGTGCGGTATGCCGAGACCCTGGCTGACGCCGCTCAGCGCCAGGCTCTGCTCGAACGTCTGTGTCTCGCGCTGGACATGGATCCCGAAGCGTTTCGGCGCTCGCGAGTCATGAGCTTCATGTCGCGGGAAGAGGCCCGCATGCTACAGGCCTGGGGTATCGACCTGCAGTTGCACACCCATCGCCACCGGCTGCCGCTGGAACGCTTTGAGGACGTGCAACGGGAATTCTGCGACAACCGCGCCTCGCTGGCCGGGATCGCCGGACCGTCGCTGGTGCATTTCTGTTATCCCAGCGGCGAGTATCGCCCGCACCAGCTGCCGTGGCTGGAGCGCTGCGGTATTGCCTCGGCCACCACCACGCGCGGAGGCTTCAACCGTCGCGGTGCACCGCGGTACGAGCTGAAGCGATTCCTCGATGCCGAGGACATAGACGAACTGGAGTTCGAGGCAGAAATGAGTGGCCTGCTGGAACTGCTGCGCGAAGGGCGTGACCGCCTGCGCGGTCACCCCACGGGCGCCGCGGCATGAGCCACTACACCCTACCCCAGCGCCGCACATCTGGAGAAGGTCCATGACGCCGTTCGTGGCCAGGGCCGTGGCCATGCTCGCCGAATTCGAGGCGGCGCATGCCGAAGCCTTCACCACGTTCCACCCGGCGCAGGCCGTCGCCATGCTCGACGCCCAGGGTGAGCACGGCGCGTATTACGATTTCCCTGAGTCGCTGCGCGTGGCGTGGCAGGCAGTCGGGACGCGTCACGGCGTGCGCGGTTTCCGTGCCCTGCAGGGCGCGACCATGCTGCGGCTGATCGGCGACTTCGAGCGCCGCGCCGCCGGCCGCGACTACACGCCGGCGATCCTCGAGCGCTTCGCGTTTTCCTTCAATCGCATCATGACCGCGCTCGAAAACCCGAGCTTCACCGCCTACGACATCGGCGGTGACCTGCTGTACAAGGATCTCGCGCTCTGTGCGCAGAAGATGTACCCGGCCGGCGCGCAGGTGGTCGAGCCGGCCAGCGCCTTTCACCGCGCGCTCCTGTATCGCGGCGGCCCACGGCAGTTCTTCGCGTGCGCGCTGTTCCTGCTGCGCACAGGCGGCAATTTTCCCTGGTACCAGATCCATACCCACCTGCTCGAACGCGAGGAATTCACCCCCGAACGCTGGGACGACTGCTACGCGCGTATCGCCGGCATGCTGGTGCGTCATCCGCACGTTCGCGGCATGTGGGGCGGCAGTTGGTTCTACGATCCGGCGCTGGAGACGGTCAGTCCGCGGCTCGCCTACCTGCGCACCCGCCCCGAACAGAACGGCGCACGGGTGTTCTATTCCAACCCGGATCCCCACGGCGGCGCGCTCGCCACGTCCGAGACCCGGCGCGCGATGTACGAGCGCGGCGAATACCTGCCCAAGGCCTATGCGCTGCTATGGCCGCGCGCGGCGCTGATCGACTGGGCGCGACGCGAGGGCCGCCTGACGACATGAGCATGGCTGTGTCGCGGCCCGCGAACCGTCCCTGCCGCCCGCATGTCGTCCAGCCCTGAACCGTCGTCTCGCCATGGATCGCCATTTCTCCATTTATCTCGACCTCGTACGCTTCGTCATGGCGTTCGCGGTGTTTTTCTATCACTCGGCGTTTCCGCCTTTCCTGCCGTGGTTGCCGTGGCTCAACGTCGGTCACCACGCGGTGATCACCTTCTTCGTATTGTCCGGCATGGTCATCGCGTGGGTCAGGGAACACGGCGACTCGACCTTCCGCGCCTACGCCATCTCGCGCGTGGTACGGATCTACTCGGTGCTGCTGCCGACGCTGGCGCTCAGCATTCCGGCGGCCTACCTCGGCGCACGGCTCTCGCCGGGCCTCTACGCCGACTACGCCCTGCCGCGCGAGCCGCTCGAATTCGGCCTCGCGCTGCTGTCCAACCTGCTGCTGACCAATGCCAATACCGGCGTGCGGGTGAGCAATTTCGCCAACACGCCGATCTGGTCGCTGTGCTACGAGTTCTGGTACTACGTGTTCTTCGCGGCGGTGAGTTTTCCACGTCGCCGCGCCACCCGACTGCTGCTCGGCCTGGGGCTCGGGCTGCTGCTCGGCGCCAAGGTGCTGTTGCTCATGCCGCTGTGGTTCCTGGGCGTGGTCGTGCAGCGCCACTGGCTGCGCCGCGAACCGACCGGCGCCCTTGCCTGGGCGCTGTTCCTGCTGCCACCCGCGCTCTACCTGCTGGCCTATTTCCTCGCCTGGCCGCAGCGCGTGCATGAGTTCAGTCTGGCGCTCGTCGGGCCGCGCCTGCGCACGCTCGGCTACTCTCAGCACGTGCTGTTCGACAGCCTGCTGGCGCTCGGCATCGCCGCGCATTTCGTCGGCGCGAACCGCCTGGCGCCGCGTTTCGGCGCACTGCTGGAGCGATTCGAGCGACCGATACGCGCGGTCGCCGCCTACACCTTCAGCCTCTACCTGCTGCACTACCCGTTGCTGCATTTCTTCGCCGCGGTGTTGCAGCATGACCCGCGCAGCGTCGCGAGTGGCCTGCTCCTGTGGGGACTGACGTTGGGCTCGGCGATCGCCATCGGCGCGTTCACCGAAGGTAAGCGCCAGGCCCTCAAGGCGCTGGTCACGCGACTGCTGTCCCGGCCCGCCGGTCCGCCCGTCGTCGAGATGCGTTCCCGGGCCTGAGCGCCTGCCGCCTGCGCGGGGCTTCAGCCCCGTTATGTAGCAGGCTATATTGCGAGCATGCATGCCGCCCCACGACTGTCGTTCGCCCGCCGACTCGCGCTGTCCGCGGGCCTGTGGTTCACGGTCGCCCTCACCGCCGACGCGGCAGACCTGACTGTCTCGGCGGCCGCGAGCCTCGCCAATGCGCTCACCGAGCTCGCGCCGAGCTTCGAAGCCGCCCATCCCGGCGCGCGCCTGCATCACAATTTCGCCGCGTCGGACGTGCTCGTACAACAACTCGAGGCCGGCGCGCCGGTCGACGTGCTGGCGACCGCTGACGGCGCAGCCATGGACCGCGCCGCGGCCGATCGACTCATCGTGCCCGCCTCGCGGCGCGACTTCGTGCGCAACCGCCTGGTGGTCGTGGTGCCGCGAAACAGCACGCTGAATCTGACCACGCTGCGTGACCTGGCCGCGCCGGCGATCGAGCGCGTGGCCCTCGGCGCGCCGGCCAGCGTGCCGGCGGGTCGCTACGCGCGCGCGGCGCTGGAAGCCGCCGGCCTGTGGCCGCTGCCGGCCGACAAGGTGGTGTTCGGCCAGTCGGTGCGCCAGGCGCTCGATTACGTCGCGCGCGGCGAGGCCGCCGCCGGGCTGGTCTATGCCACCGACGCGGCGGCGCGGGCCGACACGGTGCGCACCGTCTTCGAGGTGCCGCTCGGCAACCCAATCCTCTATCCCGTTGCGGTCGTCGCCCAAGCGCCGCAACCGGCGCTCGCGTCCGCCTACGTCGCCTGGCTGCTGTCGCCGGACACCCAGGCGGGTCTCGCCAAGTTCGGCTTCGGAGCGCCGTGATGCTGAGCCTGGACCCGGCCTGGCCGGCGCTCGCGCTGTCTCTCAAGGTCGCCACCTGGGCGACCTTGCTGAATGCCGTACTCGGCGTGGCGGCGGGCTATGCGCTCGCCCGCGCGCGCTTTCCGGGCCGTGAACTCTGCGACGCTCTTCTGACCCTGCCCCTGGTGCTGCCGCCGACCGTGCTCGGCTACTACCTGCTGGTGCTGGTCGGCCGTCAGGGCCCGCTCGGCGCGTGGCTCAAGGACAGCTTCGGCGTGAGCCTCATCTTCACCTGGCAGGGCGCGGTGCTGGCAGCCACCGTGGTGGCCTTTCCGCTGGTGCTGAAATCGGCGCGCGCGGCCTTCGAGAGCGTCGAACCACAGTTCGAACAGGCCGCGCGGGTGCTGGGTCTCGGCGAATGGGGCGTGTTCTTCCGCGTCACCCTGCCGCTCGCCTGGCGCGGCATCCTGGCCGGGCTGCTGCTGACCTTCGCCCGCGCGCTCGGCGAGTTCGGCGCGACGCTGATGGTGGCCGGCAGCATTCCAGGCCGCACCCAGACGCTGTCGGTCGCGGTCTACGAGGCGGTGCAGGCGGGCCAGGACGCGACCGCCAACCTGCTGGTCGCCATCACCTCGGTGACCTGCGTCGCGGTGCTCCTCACCGTCGGCCGGCTGGCGCCCGGACGGGTCGCGCCCAAGGCGGTGTGACGATGCAGTTCGAAGTCGACATCAGCAAGACCGTCGGCGACAGCCGGCGACGCTTCACGCTCGCGGTGCGCTTCGCGACGCGCGGGCCGCGCACCATCGTCTACGGCCCCTCGGGCGCGGGCAAATCCATGCTGCTGCAGGTGCTGGCCGGCCTGAAACGGCCGGATCGCGGCCAGCTGCGCTTCGGCGACGAGACGCTGTTCGACGCGGCGCGCGGCATCGAGGTGCCGGCGCGCGCGCGGCGCTTCGGCTACGTGTTCCAGGACTACGCGCTGTTTCCGCAGCTCTCCGTGCGCCAGAACATCGCCTTCGGCCTGTCCGACGGCCTGCGCAATCCCACCGCCCACGTCGATCACAAGGCGGTGAACCGCTGGCTGGCAGCCTTCGAACTCGACGGCGTGGCAGCGCAGAAGCCCCACGAACTCTCCGGCGGCCAGCGCCAGCGCACGGCGCTCGCCCGCGCGCTGGTCAATGCGCCGCGCGCGCTGCTGCTGGACGAACCGTTCGCCGCGCTGGACCCGGAACTGCGCGCGCGCATGCGCCACGAGATGGAACGCCTGCTGGACGAAGTGAACATCCCGATGGTGATGATCACCCACGATCCCGAGGACCTGCGCTGGTTCGGCGCCGACGCCATCCACCTGCGGGACGGCGCGCTGGAAACACCCCCGCCGCGGCCGAGCGTGGTCGTGACGCCCTTCGAGCGCGCGCGCGGATGAGCGCGGCCGACGAACAGCCGCTCGAGGTCATGGCGCACCTGTGGCTGTCGGTCGACGGCCACAACGTCGCCGGGCCGAAGCGCCTGCTGCTGCTGGCCGCGATCGCCGAGCACGGCTCGCTGACCGCCGCGGCCAAGGCCGCCGGGCTGTCCTACAAGGGCGCCTGGGACGCCATCGAACAGATGAGCAACCTGGCAGGCGAAGCGCTGGTGGTGCGCGTGGTCGGCGGCAAGGGCGGTGGCCATACCCGGCTCACGCCACGCGGAGAACGCCTGCTGCGCAACTTCGATGCGATCCAGCAGGAGCACGCCCATTTCCTCGCGCGCCTGAACCAGCGCGCCCGCGGCCTCATCGCCGACTACGCCCTGCTGGAGAACGTCGCCATGAAGACCAGCGCCCGCAACCAGTTCGCCGGCACCGTGCTCACGGTGCGCGCCGGCGCGGTCAACGATGAAGTCGAACTGGAGGTGATCGGCGGTCAGCGCATCGTCGCCACCATCACCAGCGACAGCCGCCAGACCCTGGGACTCGAGGCCGGCAGCCGCGCCATCGCGCTGATCAAGTCGTCGTCGGTGATCCTCATGCTGCCGGATGGCGGCGCGCGTCTCTCGGCGCGCAACCAGCTGCGCGGCACGATCAGCCGACTGGTACCCGGCGCGGTCAACACCGAGGTGGTACTAGACCTCGCCGGTGGCGGCAGTCTGGCCGCCATCGTCACCAACGAAGGCGCCACCGACCTTGCGCTCGCGCCGGGCGTCGAAGCGGTGGCGGTGTTCAAGGCCTCGAGCGTGATCCTGGGCGTGGCGGCCTAGCCGCTCCACGCCGACTCGCGTCCCACCCTATTGAGACGAAGCAGCCCCATGGAGCTTCTACGTCTGTCGTTATGTAGCCTGCTTTATAGCGCCCTGCTCCTGGTGCCCGACCCTGCATCGGCGGCGGCCCCCGAGGGCGTGGATGCGGTCGTGGTCACCGCGCGGCTGCGGGAAGAAGACGCCCAGCAGGTGCCCATCGCCATGTCGGTGCTGGACGGCGACAGCCTCGATCTCGGCAACACCACCAACCTGGGCCAGCTCACCCAGCTCGCGCCCTCCACCAACTTCGTCTCACCGAACCCGCGCAATACCGCCCTCACCATTCGCGGCCTGGGCAGCAGCGTGGTGGCGGTGGCGCAGGCCAACGATGGCCTCGAGCCCGGCGTCGGCTACTACGTCGACGGCGTCTATCACGCGCGCCCCGCCACCACCGCCTTCGACCTGCTCGACCTCGAGCGGGTCGAGATCCTGCGCGGTCCGCAGGGCACGCTGTTCGGCAAGAACACCACCGCCGGCGCGCTCAACATCGTCACCCGCGCGCCGTCCTTCGAGCGTGAGCTGCGCGCCGAACTGAGTGCGGGCAACTACGGCTTCGTGCAGAGCAAGTTTTCCGCCACCGGCGCGCTGCTCGGCGACCAGCTCGCCGGCCGCCTGTCTTCCATCACCACGCGGCGCGACGGCGTGCTGCGCAACGTCCTGCGCGAGCGCGATCAGAACGACATCGACAACGCCGCTGTGCGCGGGCAGCTGCTCTACCAGCCGCGCGAGGATTTCCGGCTGCGCCTGAGCGGCGATTACCAGACCATCGATACCGAATGCTGCACCCAGGTGTTCTACCGCGTGGGCCGCACGCTGAAAGCGCCCGCGCCCCAGTACCCGGCGCTGGCCGCCGGCCAGGATTACGCACCGCCGAGTTTCGATCCGTACGATCGTCTCACCGACATCGACGCCGAACTCGCGGTCATGAGCCACGAGGGCGGCGCGGCGGCCACCGCCGACTGGTGGCTCGGCAAACTGCAGCTCACTTCGATCACGGCCTGGCGCTTCTGGGACTGGGACGCGGCGAACGATCGCGACTATACCGGCCTGCCGATACAGCTCCGCCAGGGCATCCCCTCGCGCCAGGACCAGTACAGCCAGGAGCTCAGGGTCAGCGCGCCGCTCGGCCAGCGCGCGCAGGGGACCGCCGGCTTCTATGCCTTCCACCAGCGCATCGACGCCGCGCCCGGCACGGGCTACGGACCGCTCGCCGCCTATTGGCTGCTCGGTCCGCCGCCCGCCGTGCCGGCCGAGCTGCTGGACGGCTATACGAGCGAGGGACGCTCGCGCTTCGCGGCCACGAGCTACGCTGTGTTCGGCGAGGCGAGCCGGCGCGTGCTGGAACGGCTCGATCTCACCGGCGGCGTGCGCTGGACGGAAGAGGACAAGCACGGCCGCTTCAACACGCGCGTGTTCGGCGGACTCGCGACGCGCGACCCCGCGCTCGTCGCGCTTCAGCGTTCGATCCTGCGTCCACAGTCCTATCGCGCTGCGCTCACCGACGGCAGCGCCTCGGGACGCGTGGCGGCGGCCTGGCATTGGCGGCAGGACTTCATGACCTATGCGAGCTGGGCGCGCGGCTTCAAGTCGGGCGGCATCAACATGTCGGGTCTGCCGCTCGATGCGAACGGGCTGCCGGCGGTGGCCTTCGCCAAGGTCAGGCCGGAAGAGGTGACGACCTACGAACTTGGCCTCAAGAGTCATTGGCTGGACGAGCGCCTGACGCTGAACCTCGCGCTGTTCCACACCGAAGTTCGGGACTTCCAGGCCAATGTGGTGGACAGCAGTCCCGGCGCGCTGCGCGGCTACCTCGCCAACATCGACAAGGTTCGGGTGAAGGGCGCGGAGTTGGACGGCGCGTTCAACGTGAGCCCGCGCTGGCGTCTGCACTTCGCCGCGGCCTGGACCGACGCCGAGTACGCGCGCTACCCCAACAGCCCCTGCCCGCTGGAGGCGCTCCTGTCGGCGACGTCGGTATGCGACCTGAGCGGGCGGCCACTGCCGGCCACGCCGCGCTGGGCCGGCAGCGGCGCGAGCGAATACTTTCGACCGGTGCGCCTGGCCGGGCTCGCCGGCGAAGCCTACGCACGCCTCGAAGTCAGCGCGCGCAGCCAGGTCTATGGCGAGCCGACCGACAGTCGCTTCGGCATCATCAAAGGCTATGGCCTGGTCAACGTGGTGGTGGGCCTGCGCCAACAGGGGCCCTGGGATCTCTCCTTCTGGGTAAGAAACCTGTTCGCCGACGACTACATGCAGAACATCACCGTGCAGGCCGGCAACTCCGGCCTGGTGGTCGGCACACCCAGCGATCCACGCACCTATGGCATGACGCTCAGGCTGCGTCTGTAACGCGCGGCGCCGCTGACACATCGACTCGGTGCGCGGCAGGATTCAGTACACTGTCGGCGAATCCTGTCTGCGCGCGGAACGCTCGATGAAGCACATCACCCATTGGATCGACGGTCGTCCCTGGCCGGGTCGCACCTATCGTCAGGGCGACGTCACCAACCCCGCCACCGGGCTCGTCACCGCCCAGGTGGATTTCGCCGATGAACCGGTGGTCGACGCAGCCGTGGCGGCGGCCGAGGCCGCGTTCGACAAGTGGCGCCACAGCTCGCTCGCGCAGCGCAGCCAGGTGCTGTTCGCGTTTCGCGAACTGGTCAACGCGCGCCGCGAGGAGCTCGCCGCGCTCATTACCGCCGAACACGGCAAGGTGCTGGCCGACGCGCTCGGCGAAGTCACGCGCGGGCTGGAAGTCGTCGAGTTCGCCTGCGGCATTCCGCATCTCATGAAGGGCAGCTACTCCGAGGCAGTGTCCTCGGGTGTCGACGTCTATTCCATCCGTCAGCCGCTCGGCGTGTGCGCGATCATCTCGCCGTTCAATTTTCCGGCGATGGTGCCCATGTGGTTCTTTCCCATCGCCATCGCCGCCGGCAATTGCGTGGTGCTGAAGCCGAGCGAGAAAGATCCGTCGGTGAGCATTCGGCTCGCCGAACTGTGGCACGAGGCCGGACTGCCCAAGGGCGTGTTCAATGTCGTGCACGGCGACAAGCCGGCGGTCGATCGGCTGCTGGCCCATCCGCGCGTCAAGGCGGTGTCCTTCGTCGGCTCGACGCCCATCGCGAAATACGTCTACGAGACCGGCGCGCGCCATGGCAAGCGCGTGCAGGCGCTCGGCGGCGCGAAGAACCACATGGTGGTGCTGCCGGACGCCGATATCGATCTCGCCGCCGACGCCGCCATCAACGCCGCCTTCGGCTCGGCCGGCGAACGCTGCATGGCGATCTCGGTGGTGGTGGCGGTGGAGCCGGTGGGCGATGCCCTGGTCGCTGCCATCGCCGAGCGCATGCACAAGCTCAAGACCGGCGACGGCACGCGCAAGGTCGACATGGGACCGCTCGTGACCTGCGCGCACCGCGACAAGGTGGCCGGCTACATCGAGGCCGGGGTGCGCGAGGGCGCGACGCTCGCGGTCGACGGACGCGAAGTGGTGATCGACGGCGAGCCGGGCGGTTTCTGGCTCGGACCGACGCTGTTCGATCACGTGGATCCGAGCATGAGCATCTATGCCGACGAGATCTTCGGGCCGGTGTTGTGCGTGGCGCGCGTCGATTCCTACCCGGAGGCGCTCGCCATGGTGAACCAGCATCCCTTCGGCAACGGCACGGCCATCTTCACCCGCGACGGCGGCGCCGCGCGGCGCTTCCAGCACGAAGTGGAAGTGGGCATGGTGGGCATCAACGTGCCGATACCGGTGCCGGTCGCCTACTTCTCCTTCGGCGGCTGGAAAGCCTCGCTGTTCGGCGACACCCATGCCCACGGCACCGAAGGCGTGCAGTTCTTCACCCGTGGCAAGGTGGTGACGAGCCGCTGGCCGGATCCGAGCCAGGGGGGGATAAACCTGGGGTTTCCGCAGAATCGCTGAGCCCGTAGGGCGGGTTTCAACCCGCCATGCACGGCCTCGAATAACGCATCGGATGGCGGGTTGAAACCCGCCCTACAGGCGCTTCACCGCTTCCTTCGCCGCGTCGCACAGGCCTTCGCCACCGGCGGCGAGGTGGGCGCTGATCTGGGCGCGCATGCGCGGGTCCCAGAAGCGCTTGAGGTGCTGGGCGATCGCCGCCACCGCGTTGTCCGGATCGGCCGCCTGGTTGGCGGCGATGTCGTTCAGCATTTCGACCAGGCGTTCGATGTGCATGTGGGGCTCAAGCGATGTCGTCGACCAAGGTCGACGGGTGGGCGTAGAGCACCAGGTCCGCGCCGCGCACGAAGGCGGCGAGGGTCACCTGGCAGTGTTCGGCGAGGCGCACCGCGCGAGCCGTGGGTGCCGAGAACGCGGCGAGCAAACCAATGCCGGCGACGGCGGCCTTCATCACGACTTCATAGCTCGCGCGACAGGTGAGCAGCACGAAGCCGGGTGGGAAGTGGCCGCGCAGGCGCGCGCCGATGAGCTTGTCGAGCGCGTTGTGGCGGCCGATGTCCTCGCGCACAGCGATGATCGCGCCGTCCAGTCCCACCCAGGCCGCGGCGTGCACGCCGCCCGTCTCGCGGTTCAGAGGCTGACGCGCATTGAGCGCCTGGGCCGCGCGCGCGATGGCTGCACGGCCAATCGTCGCCCCCTGGGGCACCGGCGGCGGCACGCGCAGCGCGTCCTCGATCATGGCCTTGCCGCAGATGCCGCAGCCGGCGCGGCCGGGCAGGCTGCGGACTGGCGCGTCCGCCCGGCGCGGCGCGCGCAGCGGCAGGCAGAGATCGAGCTCGATGCCGTCGTCCAGCGCACGGGTCTCGACCAGCAAGAGATCCTGGGGCCGTTCGATCAGGCCCTCGGTGAACGCGAAGCCCAGCGCGAAGTCTTCGAGATCGCAGGGCGACATCAGCATCACCGCGTGCGGCTCGCCATTCACCTGCACCGCGACCGGCGTCTCCTCCGCCACGCGATCGACCAGCGCCTCGCGGCGACCGCCGCGCCAGCGCGTGACCTCGACGTCCGCCACCGGCGCCGGCAGTGCCACCGCCGGCGGCTCGGGATCAGCGGGCGAGGGTTTCGCGCTCATCGAGGAGCTTCTGCTGCTCGGCGCTGAAGCGCGCATAGCGTTCCTGCCAGGCGGACGGATGCGAGACCTTGATCACCTGCACCGCGGTCACCTTGTACTCGGGGCAGTTGGTCGCCCAGTCGGAATGCTCGGTGGTGATCACGTTCGCGCCCGACTCGGGGAAATGGAAGGTGGTGTAGACCACGCCAGGCTGCACCGCCTCGCTGACCCGCGCGCGCAGCACGGTCTCACCACTGCGGCTCTTGATGCCACACCAGTCGCCATCCTCGATGCCGCGCGTCTCCGCGTCGTGCGGATGGATTTCCAGGCGATCCTCGGCATGCCACAGCGAGTTCTGCGTGCGCCGGGTTTGCGCGCCGACGTTGTACTGCGAGAGGATGCGCCCGGTGGTCAGGATCAGCGGGAACTTGTCGTTGGCGCGCTCGTGGCTCGGCACGAAGGGCGTCAGCATGAAGCGGCCGAGGCCGCGCGTGAATTCCACCTCGTGCATGGTCGGCGTGCCAGCGGGCGCCTCGTCGTTGCACGGCCACTGGATGCTCCCGAGCTGGTCGAGCCGGGTATAGCTGACGCCGGTGAAGCTCGGGGTCAGCCGCGCGATCTCGTCCATGATCTGCGACGGGTGGGTGTAGTGCATGGGGAAGCCGAGCGCGTTGGAGAGTTCCACCGTCACTTCCCAGTCGGCCTTGCCGCCCAAGGGCGGCATCACCCTGCGCACGCGCGAGATGCGCCGCTCGGCGTTGGTGAAGGTGCCATCCTTCTCCAGGAACGACGAGCCTGGGAAGAAGATGTGCGCGAACTTGGCGGTCTCGTTCAGAAACAGATCCTGCACGATCACGCACTCCATCGCCTCCAGCGCGGCGGTCACGTGCTGGGTATCGGGATCGGACTGCGCGATGTCTTCGCCCTGCACGTAGAGCGCCTTGAAGCTGCCGTCCAGCGCCGCCTCGAACATGTTCGGAATGCGCAGGCCCGGCTCGGCGTCGAGCGGCACGCCCCAGGCGGCCTCGAACAGGATGCGCGTGGCGTCGTCGCTGACGTGCCGGTAGCCGGGAAACTCGTGCGGGAAGGAGCCCATGTCGCAGGAGCCCTGCACGTTGTTCTGGCCGCGCAGCGGGTTCACGCCCACGCCTTCGCGTCCCAGGTTGCCGGTCGCCAGCGCGAGGTTGGCGATGCCCATCACCGTGGTCGAGCCCTGGCTGTGCTCGGTGACGCCGAGGCCGTAGTAGATGGCGGCATTGCCGCCGGTCGCGTAGAGCCGCGCGCAGGCTCGCACCTCGGCCGCCGGCACGCCGGTGAGCGCTTCGCTCGCTTCCGGCGAGTGCTGGGGCTCGGCGATGAACTTCCGCCACTTCTCGAACGCCGGCTGCTCGCAGCGCGCGGCGACGAAGGCGTGATCGATCAGATCCTCGGTGACGATCACGTGCGCGATGGCGTTGACCAGCGCGACGTTGGTGCCTGGCTTGAGCTTCAGGTGATGGGTGGCGGCCACGTGCGGCATGCGCACGAGATCGATGCCGCGCGGGTCGATGACGATGAGCTTGGCGCCCTGGCGCAGTCGCTGGATCATGCGCGAGGCGAACACCGGGTGGCCGTCGGTGGGATTGGCGCCGATCACCACGATCACGTCCGCGTACTTCACGGAGTCGAAGGCCTGCGTGCCGGCCGATTCGCCGAGCGTCTGCTTGAGACCGTAGCCGGTCGGCGAGTGGCAGACCCGCGCGCAGGTGTCGACGTTGTTGTTGCCGAAGCCCGCGCGCACCAGTTTCTGCACGAGATAGGTCTCTTCGTTCGTGCAACGCGACGAGGTGATGCCGCCGACCGAATCCTTGCCGTACTTCGCTTGAATGCGCTTGAGCTCGCTCGCGGCATGGGCGATGGCTTCGTCCCAGGACACTTCCCGCCACGGCTCGTGAATCGAGGCGCGCACCATGGGCGAGGTGATGCGATCCGGGTGCGTCGCATAGCCGAAGGCGAAGCGCCCCTTCACGCAGGAATGGCCGCGGTTCGCCTGACCGTCCTGGGCCGGCACCATGCGGATGACCTCGGAACCCTTCATCTCCGCGCGGAACGAGCAGCCGACGCCGCAGTAGGCGCAGGTGGTGATCACGCTGTGTTCGGGCTGGCCGCGGTTGATGATGGCCTTCTCGCTCAGGGTCGCGGTCGGACAGGCCTGCACGCAGGCGCCGCAGGACACGCAGTCGGACTCGAGGAAGCTCTGCTCGACGCCGGCGCTCACGTGGGAATCGAAGCCGCGGCCGCCGATGGTGAGCGCGAAGGTGCCCTGCACGTCGGCGCAGGCGCGCACGCAGCGCGAGCAGACGATGCACTTCGAGGCATCGAAGGTGAAATAGGGATTGCTCTCGTCCTTCGGCTTGTCGCAATGGTTCTCGCCCGCGTAGCCGTAGCGCACCTCGCGCAGTCCCACCGCGCCCGCCATGTCCTGCAGTTCACAGTGGCCGTTGGCCGGGCAGGTCAGGCAGTCGAGCGGATGATCGGAGATGTAGAGTTCCATGACGTTGCGCCGCAGACCGGCCAGGCGGTCGTTCTGCGTCGTCACTTTCATGCCCGCCGCGACCGGCGTGGTGCAGGAGGCCGGCGTGCCGCGCATGCCTTCGACCTGTACCAGGCACAGGCGACAGGAGCCGAAGGGGTCGAGACTATCGGTCGCGCACAGCTTGGGGATCGCGATGCCAGCTTCGGCCGCCGCGCGCATCACCGACGTGCCGGCCGGCACCGTGACGCTGTGGCCGTCGATGGTCAGCGTGACCCGTTCCGCCGAGGCGGACGCCGGGGTGCCCAGATCGCATTCTTGCTTGGATCGCATGGCTTCGAGCTCCGTCTACGTTCAGGCCGCGTCGCGGCTCGCGCGCAGGAAATCGTCGGGGAAATGTTCGAGGGCGGACAGCACCGGAAAGGGCGCCATGCCGCCCAGCGCGCACAGCGACGCGCTGATCATGGTGTCGCACAGTTCGCGCAGCGTGGCGAGATTGCGCGCCACGTTTTCTCCGGCAACGATGCGTTCGATGAGTTCCCGGCCGCGCACCGCGCCGATGCGGCAGGGCGTGCACTTGCCGCAGGACTCGTGCGCGCAGAATTCCATGGCGAATCTCGCCATCGCCGCCATGTCGACCGTGTCGTCGAACACCACCACGCCGCCGTGGCCGAGCATGGCCTGGCGCGCGGCGAAGGCCTCGTAGTCGAGCGGCGTGTCGAAGTGCGCGAGTGGCAGGTAGGCGCCGAGCGGCCCGCCGACCTGCGCGGTGCGCACCGGCCGGTCACTGGCCGTGCCGCCGCCGAAGTCGAAGATGAGCTCACCCAAGGTGAGGCCGAAGGCCTTCTCCACCAGCCCGCCGCGCTTGATGTTGCCGGCGAGTTGGAAGGGTTGGGTGCCGCGGGAGCGGCCCCGCCCGAACTCGGAGTAGTACTGCGCGCCCTTGTCCAGGATTAGCGGCACCGCGCCGAGCGACAGCACGTTGTTGATCACCGTCGGCAGCCCGAACAGCCCCTTGTGGGCCGGCAGCGGCGGCTTGTAGCGCACCTGGCCACGCTTGCCTTCGAGGCTCTCGAGCAGCGAGGTCTCCTCGCCGCAGATGTAGGCGCCGGCCCCGCGCCGCACTTCCAGGTGGAAGCGCCGTCCGCTGCCGAGGATGTCGTCGCCGAGATAACCGGCGGCGGTCGCGGCGGCAATGGCGGCATTGAGCGCACGCTCTGCGTGCGGGTACTCGCTGCGCAGGTAGATGTAGCCGCGGGTCGCGCCGACCGCGAGACCGGCGATGGCCATGCCTTCCGCGAGCAGCAGCGGATCGCCCTCCATCAGCATGCGGTCGGCGAAGGTGCCCGAGTCGCCCTCGTCGGCGTTGCACACGATGTATTTCTGCGTGGCCTCAGTGTCGGCCACGGTCTTCCACTTGATGCCGGTCGGGAAGGCCGCGCCGCCGCGCCCGCGCAGGCCGCTGTCGGTGACCTCCTTGACGATGGCGGCGGGGTCGAGATCGAGCGCGCGCTTCAGTCCCGCAAACCCGTCGTGAGCCACGAAGTCCGCGACCGACAGCGGGTCGATCACGCCCACGCGGGCGAAGGTGAGTCGCTCCTGGCTACGGAGATACTCGATGTCCTCGGTCGGACCGAGCGCGCGCGGGTGCGCGCCGCCCGTGAGCAGGCCCGCGTCGAACAAGGACGCCACGTCGCGTGCCTGCACCGGTCCATAGGCGAGGCGGCGATCGCCGACCTCGACCTCCACCAGCGGTTCCAGCCAGTACAGCCCGCGCGAACCATTACGGATGAGTTGCACGTCGAGACCGCGACGCGCGGCCTCGGCGCGCACCGCGTCGGCCACGCGTTCGGCGCCGACGGCGAGCGCCAGCGCATCGGCGGGCACGAAGACCTTGACCGCGCTCATGAGTGTGCCTCGAGTTCGCCGAGCAGTTCATTGAGGCGCGCCACGTCGAGGCGCGCGTGCAGTTCGCCGTCCAGCATCGCCGCAGGGGCGCAGGCGCAGGCGCCGAAGCAGTAGGCGGGCTCGAGCATGAGATCGCGCGCGCGGTCGCGATCATCGGCGTCGAGATTCAGCCGGCGCCGTAGCGCGGCCTCCAGCGCCGCGCCGCCCATGGCCTGGCAGGCCTCGGCGCGACACAGTCGCAGCACATGGCGCGCGCGCGGCTCGGTGTGAAAGTCGTGGTAGAAGCTCACCACGCCGTGAACGTCGGCGCGGGACAGGTTCAGACGTGCCGCGATGAGATCGATGGACTCGGGGGGCACGTAGCCCAGCGCGTCCTGTATCGCGTGCAGTATCGGCAGCAGGGCACCGGGCGCGTCAGCATGTTCGGCTAGTGCGCGGGTGATGGCCTGACGCCGTTCCGGTTCGGAAACGGTCATGCAGTTCTCCTGGCCTCGTCGACGCCCGCGCCGTCCGACGAAGTGAGACTCGTGGTCTCGCTCGATGAAATCGGGGATGACCCGTACGCGATGCGCAGTGCGCGGCGCGCGAGGACTCCCCTTACTTAGCGGCAAGCATAGCACGCGACTCCAGTGGCGATGGAGAAATGCGGAATCCCACATGTCCCCTTTTTCTGCATGCCATACGGCCGCGCATGTCGCGCTGCGTCACGGCCGTTCGAAGATCGCCGCCAAGCCCTGGCCGCCGCCGACGCACATGGTCTCCAGGCCATAGCGCCCCTTGCGGCGCGCGAGCTCGTGCAGCAGCGTCGTGAGGATGCGCACGCCGGTCGCGCCTATCGGATGGCCAAGCGAGATGCCCGATCCATTGACGTTGAGCCGCGACGCGTCGTGCCAGTCCCAGCCCTTCAGCACCGCCAGCACCTGCATGGCGAAGGCCTCGTTCAGTTCCACCAGGTCGAAGTCGTCGAAGCCCAGGCCCGTGCGCGCTTTCAGCTTGGCCACCGCCGGCACGGGGCCGATGCCCATGCAGCCGGGTTCGCAGCCCGCCGAGGCCCAGCTGTGGAGGTAGGCCAGCGGTTCGAGGCCGAGTTCGGCGAGCTTGTCCTCCGCCACCACCAGGCAGGCGGCGGCCGCATCGTTCTGCTGGCTCGCGTTGCCTGCGGTCACGGTGCCGTTCTTCAGCACCGGCTTCAGCTTCGCCAGCGATTCGAGCGTGGTGTCAGGGCGTATGCCCTCGTCCTTCGCGAAGGTCACGGTCGCGCCCTTGGCGGCCGGCACCTCGAGCGGGATCACCTCGTCAGCGAAGCGGCCATCGGCCCAGGCCGCGGCGGCCTTGCGATGGCTTTCCACGGCGAAGGCGTCGGCCTCCTCGCGCGTGATGCCGTACTGCTTGCCGAGATTCTCCGCGGTCTCCGGCATGCCGGAGATGTAGCCGAAGCGCTCTTCGGGTTGTGAACGCTCGCGGCCGCGCTGCAGTCGGTCGTGCATGGTCACCGAGCCCGCGCGCGATCCCCAGCGCAGGTCGGTGGTGTAGTACTCGATGTTGCTCATGCTCTCGACGCCGCCGGCAAGGACCACGTCGGCGGCGCCGGTCTGCACGATCATCGCCGCGTCGATCACCGCCTGCAGGCCGGAGCCACAGCGCCTGTCGACCGTGTAGCCGGCGATCTCTATCGGCAGGCCCGCGGCGAGCAGCGCGTAGCGCGCGATGCAGGGCGCTTCGCTGGAGGCGTAGGACTGCGCGACCACTACTTCATCGATGCGCGCGGGATCGATGCCGCTGCGCTTAACCACCGCCTGGATGACGGCGGCCGCGAGCTTGTCGGCGGTGAGCGGACGCAAGCTTCCACCGAATCCACCGACGCCGGTACGGAGCGGGCTGACTATGGCTGCACGACGCATGGGAAGAAGTCCTCTGGCTGATGTTTCGAAGGGCGCAAACCGTCGCCGCGCGGCTCAGGTGCGGAGATCGTCCTCGGCCCGCCACGGTGGGCTGACCACGGCGATGAAGCGCAGGCGCTCGTCGCCCACGTTGTCTATCCACTGCTCGGCCTCGGCCGGGATCACCACCGCGTCGCCCGGGCCGAGATCGCGGGTCTCGTCGTCGACGTGCATGCGGCCCCGTCCCGCGAGAATGAAATAGATCTCGGTCTGGCGCAGGCGATGGCGATAGCTCGACTCGCCCGGCTCGACTTCGGCGATGGCGAAAGAGTAAGGCAGGTCGAGCGGATCGTTGCTCGGATGCAGCAGCTCGAAAATCCGACAGCCGTCGTTGGCCGTGAGCGCGGGGCAGTCGGCGAGCGATTTGACGAACATGGTGAGGTCCCGGCGTGGATGCCGGGCATTCTAACGCCGGGGACGCAGGCGAACCTGCGTCCCCGACGCCACCTAAGCGCAGGCCGGGAGCTCGCGCAGCACTCGATCCAGGCAATCCACCGCCCGATCGATCTCCTCACGGGTCACGGTCAGGGCCGGCATGAAGCGCAGCAGGTGCGGCCGCGGCGCGTTCAGAAGCAGGCCCGCCTCGCGCGCCCGCGTCACCACCTCGGGCCCGATGTCGCGCTGGAGATCGAGCGCGAGCAACAACCCGCGGCCGCGCACCTCGCCCAGCCCATGGGTCGCCGCGAGCCGCTCGAGACGCGCGCGCAGGTAGACCGACTGCATGCGCACCGCGACCAGGAAGGCCGGCGTATCGATGCGCTCCAGCACCGCCATGCCGACCGCCGCCATCAGCGGATTGCCGTTGAAGGTGCCGCCCTGCTCGCCCGGCGCGAAGCAGCTCGCCTCGCGCGTGGCGAGCAGCGCGGCCAGCGGCACGCCGCCGCCCAGCCCCTTGCCGAGCGTCATCACGTCCGGCTTGACGCCGGCATGCTCGCAGGCGAACAGTCGCCCGGTGCGCCCCATGCCGGTCTGGATCTCGTCGGCGATCAAGAGCAGCCCGTGCTCGCGGGTCAGCGCGCGCAGCTTGCGCAGGAAGTCGTCCGTGGCCGGCACCACGCCTGCCTCGCCCTGCACCGGCTCGATCATCACCGCCGCGGTGCGCGGCGAGATCAGCGCCGCGACCGATTTCAGGTCGTTCAGCCGCGCCTTGGGAAAACCCGCCACCTTGGGCTCGAACATGGGTTCGAATTCCGGCTTGCCGGAGGCCGACATGGTCGCGAGCGTCCGCCCGTGGAACGCTCCCTGGAAGGTGATGATCTCGTGCGCGCCGTCGCGATTGAGCGCGCCCCACTTGCGCGCGAGCTTGATCGCGCCCTCGTTGGCCTCGGCGCCACTGTTGGCGAAGAACACGTGATCCATGCCCGCCGCGCGGGTCAGCGCGTGGGCATAGAGCACCGCCGGCAGGCTGTGGAACGCCGGGCTGCAGTTCACGAGGGTGCGGCTCTGGGTCTCCAGGGCGCGCGCGATCTCCTCCGGGCAGTGGCCGAGCGCGTTCACCGCCCAGCCCTGCACGAAGTCGAGGTAGGCGCGGTCCTCGTGGTCCCATACCCAGCTGCCGCGGCCGCGCACGAAAGCCAGCGCCGGACGCGTCGCGACCGGCATGACGGACTGCATGGCGGTGAACATCTCGGTGACTGCTGCTTGCATCTCGACCTCCTCGTGCTCGGCACTCGTAAGTTTTTCGGGCCCCAAAACGACGAAGGCCGCAGGGTTGCTGCGGCCTTCGTCGGTGAAATCAGTGTTGCTGATGGTCAACAGACGCGCGCAGCCCTCGCTCGCGGGGCGTGCATACGACGACGGACTTTCAGCGTGTTGGCGATCATGGGGCGCGGATGGTGCCTGCGAAGGGCAGTTGATGTCAACGATCGATTGCCCTGTAGGTCGGACTTCAGTCCGACATTGCATTCCAGGGTCCCAAGCCCCGGCACGAATGTCGGACTGAAGTCCGACCTACAGGCCCAGGAATCTCCTCGCCGCGTCTTCGGTCGCGTCGCCCGCGCAGGTCTTGCTCGCGGCGAGGAAGCCGGCCAGGTTCTCCTGCTGGATGGCGTAGGGATAGTCGGTGCCGGCGAACACCTGGCCGGGCGCGAAGCTGCCGGCCAGGTAGTCGAGCCAGCCGGCGTCGTAGACCAGGCTGTCGTAGTAGCAGCGCCTCGCATAGGCGTGGGGCGCTTCGGGCAAGGCGCCACCGAAGCCGCCGCTGGTCAACCAGCCCTGGTGCAGGCGATGGGTGAGCGGAATGATCGCGCCGCCGCCGTGGCTGAAGCCGATGCGCAAGGTCGGGTGGCGGGCCAAGAGCCCCGAGCGAATCAGGGTGACAGCGGCGAGCCCGGTATCGAGTGGGAAGGCCGCGAAGGGCACGAGGTCAGGAAAACTCTGCAGCCGCTCCGCGCCGATGGGATGCAGCGCGTGCACGAATACCGCGAGCGAGAGTCGCGCGCATTCGGCGAAGAAGGGCTCGAAGCGCGCCTCGCCGGGAAAGGCGCCGTTGATGTTGCTGCCGATCTGCACGCCGGCAAAGCCGTCGGCCGCGAGACGTTCGAGCTCGCGGGTTGCGAGTTCGACATCCTGCAGCGGCGCCATGCCGAGTCCGTGGAAACGCCCGGGCCGCGCGACCACCATCTCGGCAATGACGTGATTCACGTAGCGCGCGAGCGAGAGGCCTTCGGCGGCGTCGAACCAGTAGGACAGGAGTTCCGGCATGGGCGACAGCGCCTGCGCCGCGATGCCGTCGCGGTCCATGTCCTCTATGCGCCGCGCGACGTTCCAGGAGCGCGCGTCCAGTTCGCGAAAGGCCTTGCCGGCGAATTCGATGACGCCGTGATCGGCGTCGCGCAGGCACATGCAGGGCCAGCGCGGCTGGATCGTCGGTGCGGGCGGAAAGCTCGCCGGCACGACATGGGCATGGACGTCTAGCAGCATAGCGTCGGCGTCACAGCATGGTGCTGCCGCCGTTCACGCTGATCACCTGGCCGGTGACGAAGCTCGCCTCGTCGCCGGCGAGGTAGGCGACCATCGAAGCCACCTCCTCCATGCGGCCCGGGCGCCCCATCGGGATCACCGCGTTGAACTGCATCACCCACGGGTCGTTCTTCGCCATCAGCTGCTCGACCATGGGCGTCGCCACCATGCAGGGCGCGACGGTATTGACCGTGATGTTGTTGCGCGCGAACTCGCGCGCGAGCCCGGTGGTGAGCCCGTGCATACCGCCCTTGGCCGCGTTGTAGGCCGCGTGCTCCGGCAGGCCGTTGCGCACCGAGTCCGCGCCGATGTTGATGACCCGGCCGCCGCCCTGCGCGAGCATCACCGGCAGCACGGCGTGGCAGCACCACAGCACGGTCCACAGGTTGCGGTCGATGGTCTGTTTGAGCGTCTCGGCCGTGTGCTGCAGGAACGGTCGAATGACGCCGCCGCCCGCGTTGTTGACCAGGATGTCGATGCGCCCGAAGGCCGCCTGCGTTTCGGTGACCAGGCGCTGCACGGTCGCCTGCTCGCTCAGGTCACCGGTGAAGCCGATCGCCTGCCCGGGCAGCCCTGCGGCGACGGTGGCACAGTTGTCGGCCAGATCGGCGATGCACACCCGTGCGCCGTCGGCGGCCAGGCGTTCGGCGATGACGAGACCGATGCCGCCCGCGGCGCCGGTGACGATGGCGGTCTTGCCAGCAAGATCAGGCATGCAGGGTCCTCACGGGGTGGCCACTTCGATGGGGCCGCCGTGACCGAACTCGGCCGTCGGCTTCGCGCCCCAGTAATCGATCGACTCCAGGGTCATGGGCAGACGGCGCGGCGCGCGCGGCCCGTCCTCTGGAAAGAGTTCCATGCCGAAGCTGTATTCCAGCGTGAGGCCGTCCGGGTCGAGGAAGTACAGGAAGATAGACTCCGACGGCGGATGGCGCCCCGGCCCGAACACCACCGGCACATTCATCGCCTTGGCGCGGTACAGCGCGCGACCGATGTCGTCGATGTCGGTCACCATGAAATTCACGTGGTGGAGGCGGTTGGCGTCGGCATTGCTGAGGCCGAGAGAATGGTGCAAGGGATTCGGAAAGCAGCGCATGAAGGTCACTGCGCCGTCGATGCGATCCGACACGCGGTAGTTCAGTGCTTCAATGAAGAATCTCTCGGTCTCGGCGTGGGTGCGGGTGCCGAGCACCACGTGGCCGAGCCGTACGATCTGGGTGACCGTGGGCGTGAAAGGCGTGGCGGCGGTGGCGAACGCGTCCAGGTACTCGAAGGTCGCGCCGGTGTTGGGCTCGGTGATGCGGAACGCGCGTCCCATGCCGCGCGCCGCGCAGTACTCGCCGTCCATGTCGCGCACCGCGAGGCCGAGGCCGCGCAGGTGATGACGCAGCCGGTCGAGATCCTCCGGCGAGGCCATCTGCCAGCCGACGCGCTTGAGTCCCGCCTGCGGCGCCTCGCACAGCACCAGGTCATGATGGCGTGCGCTGCAGCGGTAGAGGTGCTCGCCTGCCAGCTCGCCGGCAGGCATGAGCCCGAGCATGCCGGTGTAGAAGGGCTGCGAGCGCGCGTGGTCGGTGACGTTCAGCGCGACATAGGCGAGCCGTCGGTAGCGGAAGTCCAGGGCCATGGTGACGCCTCAGGGAATGATGCTGACCTTACCCTGATCGCGGATGTCGTCCTGATCGAGGAAGGTCTTCTTGCTCAAGATGCGCAGCGCGCCGTCGACCCGCGTCATCTCGTAGAGATGGTGGCCGAAGAAGGTGTCGGTCACACCGAGCTTGCTGCGCCACGTGACGAAATTGGAAGTGAGCGTGAAGCGCGCCGCATCGCCTTCGACCACCCGCACGTTGCTGACCAGGCGCCGGCAGCGCGAACGCGGAAACTCGGCGTGCGCGGTGCGCTTCTTGAGGCGCTTCACCCGCTCGCACAGGCGATGGTAGTCGTCGGCCACGTAGAACAGGCTCGTGCTCGGGTCGGCATCGTCTTCGGCGCCGGCCGGCGGAATGAAGTAGCGCGCGCCCTCCACGAACAGAGCCAGCCACTCGTCCAGCCGCCAGGCATCGAGCAGCGCCGCCTCGGCGTAGAGAAAGTCCTCCAGTTCGTCACGGGTCGCGCCCACGCTCGCCGCGTTCATGGCGTCGCCCTCGTCACGCGCCGATGCCACTCGCGCCAGAAGGCGCGCATCTGCGCCTCGTCGTCGACCTGCGGCTCATCGCTCAGGTAGCCCTTGGAGATGTCGTTCCAGCCCTCGCCGCCCACGCTGCCGTAGCCGCGCTGGCAGAGCGCCAGCGCCTCGCAATCGTCCGGCGTGGCGAAGCCGCCGGGGCCCAGGAACTCGAGGAAGTTGAACAGGCGCAGTTCGCGCATGCGCGCCGACTCGCCGCGCGGCGCCAGCGCCCAGGCATTCACCACCTGCCGGTCCGGCGCGGTCGGATAGAAGGTGCGCAGGGTCACGGCCATGATGTCGTTCACGACCAGGTTGGGAAAGATGAGCAGGTTGCGATTGGTGGTGGCCATGCGCTCGGCGCGCTCGGGCCCGAAGCGTTCCACCAGCCGCGCCTTGGTGGCCGCCACCTCGCGCACGGCGTCTTCGCCCCAGGCCGGCACGCTCTGCGCGATGGGTCGACCCCAGGGCGCGGTGTACTGCACCACCGCGTGGCCATTGCCAAGATCGAAGGCCTGGCCCCTGATCGCGATTTCCACCAGCGCGCCGGGCTTGGACTTCACGTAGTCGAAGTAGCTGACGTGGGTCGGCAGACCGTGATAGCCGTCGAAGCTGTTCTCGCAGAGCAGCTTCCAGTTCGCCTCGAAACCGTACTCCTGGGTGCCGCCGACGATCTCCATGCCGGCCTCACCCTGGTCCAGCACCAGGTCCAGGTACTCGCGCGCGCCGCCGAGGTAGGTGGGCAGGTCCACGCCCTGGCCCTTGAAGTGCACGAACCACAGGCCGCGGTACTGCGCGAGGCGCGGCACCGGCACGAGGTCGTGCAGGCCGCCGGCGCGCGTGCCCGCGCCATAGGCTTCGTCGCCCGGGCGGTTGACCAGGCGACCTTCCAGATCGAAGGCCCAGGAATGGTAGAAGCAGCGGAACATCGCGCCATTGCCGGCGCGCTCGCGACACACCAGCGCGCCGCGATGCGGGCAGGTGTTGAAGAAACAGCGCGCCTGCCCGTCCTTGCCGCGCACGAACAAAAGATCGCGGCCCGCGACCCGGCGTGCGAGGAAATCACCGTTGGCCTCGAGTTCGGATTCGTGGGCGAGGTACAGCCAGGCGTCGTCGAAGATGGCCTGCCGCTCGCGGGTGAGCACTTCGTCGCTGGTGAAGGCGCGGCGCGCGACGCGGAACAGGCCGCGTTCGCGATCGTCCTCGAGCAGGGGCGGCGCTGGGCTGACGGACATGGTGGCTGCCCTCATGGCGGATTCAGAAACCGTGTGGTTGGTTTGTTTTTGAAAGCTACAGGGCGAGAAGGGCAAAGTAAACCCTCATTAATCCCAGATATCCGAGCGATGACCGGAGCATCACCGACCGGTTACACTGTTTTTGAATCTAAGCCAACAAGCCATGTCGACCACCGCCAACCCCGTCCGCATTCCCCAGGCCGAGCGCTCGGCACGCATGCAGCGCCGCCTCGCGCAGGCCGCCTTCGAGGTGATCCGGGACGGCGGCTACGTGCATTTCCGCACCGCCGCGGTGGCGCGTGCGGCCGGCGTGTCGCAGGGCGCGCAGCTCCACCACTATCCGACCAAGAACGCGCTGGCCGAGGCCGCCATCGACTACGCCTGGTCGCGCGCGACGGAAGAATCGCTGGCGCGCATCGCGCGCTTTCGCCCGGGCGAGGACGCCGTCGCCGCGCTGGTGGCCGACAGCGAGGCCTTCTTCTTCTCGGACTACTTCCGCGTCGCGCTCGACATCCTGATGGCGGGTGGCGGCGACGCACACCTGCGCGATGCGCTGGTGGGGAGCACGCTCGAACATCGCAATCGCGTGGAGCGGCTGTGGCTGGAGAAACTGGTCGAGGAAGGCTGGGCGCTCGGCGACGCCGAGGACGTGCTGGCGCTGACCATGAGCCTGGCCCGCGGCTTCGCCGTGCGCGCGCTGGTCGAGCCCAGGCGCGAGCGCTTTCGCCGCCTGTGCGCGCGCTGGGTCGACATAGTCGCAGCCGCGGGCCTCGGTCCGCGACGTGCGGCGCGCAAGCCGCCTCGCGCGCGCCGCGGCGCCTGAACCAGACAAATGCGGCGTCGCGCCGCCATTCATCACAGGACGCGGCCGATGCCGCTTGGGGAGACGAGATGGGACTCAGCTTCGCGGAGATCAAGGCGGCCTACGAGCGCGAACAGGCGCAGGCGGGCAAGGTGTGGCACAAGGAGCAGATTCCGCTCGCCTGGGATTTCATCACCCCTGAATGGCTGAGCGACGCGCTGATCGGCGCGGGCAAGGCCGAGAAGATTGTCGGCTACCGGCTCGATGAGCGCGACGAAGGCACCGCCAGCCGGCGCCGCATCTTCCTGGAGTACAACGCCGCTGGTCAGGCCGCGGGACTGCCGGCCACGGTATTCGGCAAGTCCACCCAGCACCTCGAGAACCGCTTCATCATCGGCATGAACGGCGGCATCGAGGCCGAGGTCACGTTCTACCAGGCGGTACGTCCGAAGCTCGACATCGAGGCGCCGCGCGCGCTCTTCGCCCGCTTCGACGCGAGTTCGCTGAACTCCATCATCCTGCTGCACGACATGCGCGATGAAGTGACGTTCTGTCCCTACGACCAGCCCATGACGCTCGAGCTCGCGAAGAGCCAGATGCGCGTACTGGCGACGCTGCACGCGGCCTACTACCAGAGCCCCGAACTCACCACCACGCTCGCCCCCTGGAACACCTGGGAAGACTACTTCGCCATCACCGCCAAGGAGGCCGGCTTCGAACAGGCCTGCCAGCGCGGCTTCGCCGAGGCGCGCGACGTGGTGCCGCCGGCGCTGTTCGCCCACGAGGCCGAGATCTGGCCGGCGACGGTCGAGGCCATCGCGCTGCATTCGCGGCTGCCGCGCATGCTGGTGCACTCCGACGTGCATCTGAAGAACTGGTACGTGGCGGCGCCGGATCGCATGGGGCTGACTGACTGGCAGTGCTCGTGCAAGGGCCACTGGAGTCGCGATCTGTCCTACTGCATCTCCACCGCGCTGACCGTCGAACAGCGGCGCGCCTGGGAGAAGGAACTGCTCACCTATTACCTCGAGTTGATGCACGCCAAGGGCGTGCCGGCCATCGCCTTCGACGACGCCTGGCTCGCCTACCGCGCGCAGATGTTCCCCGCGCTCGCCTGGTGGACCGGCACGCTCGGCCAACCGCCGGAGGCACCGGCCATGCAGCCGCGCGCCGCGAGCCTGACCTTCATCGAGCGCATGGCCAACGCCGTGCACGACCTGGACTCGCTGCGCGCGGTGCGCGAAGCCCAGGCGCGCTTCTGAGCTGGCCATGCCCGGGTTCGACAAGGACAGGCCGTCGGCGGACGCCATCGCGTGGCTCCGCGCGCGCTTCAGCTGCGAGCCGGAGATCGACCGCATCCTGACGCGCAAGCTCGAGCAGCGCGCCGGGCCGGGTTATCGACGCTCGAACCTCGCCGAGCTGGTCGGCGCCACGGAAGCACTGATCCGCGCGCGTCACGGCGCCGACTGCCACATCAGCGATGCGCGCTGGCTGACCGGGGGCGTCTCCAAGCTCCAGTTCGCCTTCACCCTCACCTGGACCCCGCCGGCGGGCGTCGTCGCGCGCTCGCCCATGGTGCTGCGCATGGAGTCGGCGGAATCGCTGGTGGAGACCAGCCGCGTGCGCGAGTTCGAGATCCTGCATGCACTCCAAGGTGTCGTGCCCGTCCCGCCGGTCTACTGGCTGGACGCGCGCGGGGAATTCCTGCCCTACCCCGCCATCGTGTGCGGCTTCATGCCCGGCGTGACCAAGCCGCGCGATGCCACCAGCCAGGCGAGCGGCATGGGTACGCGCCTCGCCGCGCGCTGGCGCGACGCGCTCGGGCCGCAGTTCCTGACCGCGCTCGCGCGCATCCACGGCCACGCGCCGGCGCTGAACGCATTGCCGAGCTTCGTCCGCCCGCCGCCAGGCACGACGGCGCTCGATCTCGATCTCGACCACTGGGAACGCGTGTGGGAGGAAGACGCCGACGAGGACGTGCCGCTGATGCGCTTCGCCATGGCCTGGCTGCGCGCGCATCGGCCTGTGTGCGAGCGGCCCGTGCTGCTGCACGGCGACTATCGCATGGGCAATTTCCTCTTCACCGAAGAGGACGCGCGCATCACCGCGATCCTCGACTGGGAGATGGCGCGCTTCGGCGATCACCATTTCGATCTCGCCTGGGTCAGTCACCCGGCCTACGGCGCGCTGGCCGAGGACGGCCGCACGCGCCTGGTGGCGGGACTGATGGAGGAAGCCGAGTTCTTCGCGCGCTACGAGGCCGAGACCGGCCTCGCGGTCGACGCGCGACGGCTGCACTACTACCGCGTGCTGGCCGGCTACGTGCAGGGCACGCTCGCGCTCGCCTGCGCGTGGCGCGCGGCGCGCAACGGCAAGACCCACCAGGACGCGCTGGCCGCCTGGATCGTCGGCATCGGCCCGCGCCTGCTCGGCGAACTGCGCGACCTGCTGGACGCCGCCTGAGGAGCACACCATGCAACTGCGTGACGATTTGTGCCTGGACAGCGCCGTGCGCACGCTGGCCGACATCGTGCGGCCGGCGGTCGACGCCGCCGACGTGCATGCGCGCGAACAGCTGGAGGTGGTCATCGGCCTCCTGTCGCTGATGCGCGAACGGCAGGCGCTCGCCTGGCGCTACGACCTCGACGAGCTTTCGCGCCTGCTGGACTTCGGCGGCGCGCTCGCCGCGCTCGACGCGCGCGGCGCGGAGGGTCCGCTGCGGACGCTCGCGGCGCTGGGCGACGATGTCCTGCGCCGCGCGCAGGCAGGCCCCGATGAAGTGCGGCAGGCGTCGCGCGCGCTGCGCGAGGCGAGCGGCGCGCTGGCGGCGGCGCTCTACGCGGACGGCGAGCCTGAACTACGCGCGCGCGTGCAGCGCCTGGTGCTGGACCACGCCGCCGAACAGCTCACCCGCGAACGTGCCTGGTTCGCACCGCAGGGCTGGGAACTCGATCCCGCCGCCCTGCCGCCCATCGACGAACTGCTGAAATGAGCGCGCTCAGAAGCCGATGTGCGCGCCGCCGTCGATGGAGAGATGCTGCCCGGTGATGTAGCTCGCGCCGTCGGACAGCAGGAAGCAGCACGGCGTCGCCACTTCGTCCGGCTGCGCGATGCGTGCCATCGGAATGCCGGCCATGGTGCGCTCGATGAACTTGGGGCTGCGGATGACTTCGGTCATGGGCGTCTCCACCGCGCCGAAGCACACGCTGTTCACGCAGATGCCGAGGCGCGCCCACTCGCGCGCCGCGCTCATGGTGATGCCGAGCACGCCGGCCTTGGCCGCGCCATAGTTGATCTGCCCGATGGTCCCGCGCCGCCCGGCGATGGACGACACGTTGACGATGCGCCGCGGCGCCGTGTCGCCCGCCTCGCAGCGTTCCAGCATGTGCCGCCCCACCGCCTGAAGGCAGTTGAACACGCCTGACAGATTCACATCGATCACCGCCTGCCAGTCGGCCAGCGACATCTTGTGGATCATCGCCGTGCGGATGATGCCGGCGTTGTTGAACAGGCCGTTGACGTCGCCGTGGCGCGCAACCACGTCCGCCACCATCTGCTGCACGAAGCCCGGATCGGCCACGCTGCCGACGTGCACGCTGTGCGGTCCGCCCAGTTCGGCGGCGGTCGCCTTCACGCCGTCGCCGTTGAGATCGACCAGCGCGAGCGTCGCGCCGAGCGCCGCGGCCTTGCGCGCCACGCCCTGGCCGATGCCCTGGGCCGCGCCGGTGATGATGATGACGCGGCCGTTCAGATTCATGGGGTTCATCTTGGCTCTTCTCCTGCTCGAGTGTTCGGATCGCGACCGTCAGCCGCGGTCGAAGAAATCCTGGAAGCGCGGCAGGCGCGGCCCGTCCGGGTCGAGCCCGCTGGCGCGATGCCAGCTGCGCTCACGCGGCGCGCGGCGCGCGTTGTAGCGCAGCACGGCACCGAGCACGGCTGCGGAGAGCGGCGTCTCGCCCTCGCCATCGGCGAGCGCGTGGTCGATGGCCGCCTTCACCGCGTGCAGCGCGGCGCCGACCGCGGCGTAGTCGTCGCGCATGAGACGCTTCGCCCGCGCGACGCTGTCGATCAGCGCCGCGGCCAGGGATGGATCGCGCACCTGGGGCGCCAGCGCGCTCGCGAGTTCCAGGCATTCGTCGAGACTCTCGAGTTCGTAGCGCAGCGCGTAGGGCCACTGCTCGGCGAGCAGGGCGAGATGGCCGAGCGCGAGGTGCGTCTGGTCGCGCGCCATGCGCTGCTCGGGCGGCAGCGCCGGCAGGATGACCTCGGCCAGCGCCTTCATCACGGACTTCAGACGGAGATCCAGGTCGGGGTTCATAGGGAGACCTCTCTCTCCTGCCCGTGCTGCGCGCTACACGCGGCGGACGTCGATGGTCGTCGGTACGGGGGTCGAGAGCATGTCCAGCACCGGGCAATGACCGTTGACCACGGCGACCAGGCGGTCGACGTCCGCCTGGCTCGCCGTCGAGCCAAGCGCGACCTGCACGCGCAGGCGCTGGAAGCCCGGGCGGATGGTCTCGTCGATCGCGAAGAAGCCACGGAAGTCGATGTCGCCCTCGACGGTCACCGCGACGCTGTCGAGCGGTATGCCGAGCGCGGTGGCGAAGGCCCGGTAGGTGATCTCCTGGCAGGTGCCGAGTGCGGCAAGGACCAGTTCCACCGGCGTCGGGCCGGCGTCGCTGCCGCCGATGCCGTGCGGCTCGTCGACCGTCAACGCGTGGTCGCGAATGCTCACCGCCGAGCGGAAACCGTCTCCGAGCCGCGAGGCGGAGACGAAGGTGCGCTGCGCGGACTTTGCTTCACTGCGGAATGACTCTGCTGTGGCCGCGATGGTCGCGGCGAGACTCTCGCTCATGTGCGTGGTCCCTCGAAGACTGGGGTGGGCATGGTCTTGCGCGCTGCCGCTCTGCGCAAGACCCGCGCGGTATTGAGTCCGAGGCCCTGGGGCAAGGGGCCCTCCACCTGGTGCGCACGGACGGATTTCATCGTCCCACCTCGCGCAACAGTTCGCCGAGCTGGTCCATGAACACCGCCGAGCCGAATGGCATCCAGGTCAGCACCAGGTCCTGGTGGCTCTGCCCGCGCAGCGCGGCGCGGCTCGCCGTGGCGTTGTTGATGATGATGCACTTCCAGGCGTTCAGGATCTCGTAGTAGCGGATGATGTCGAGATCGACGGTCACGCCGGCGGCCTCGGCATAGGCGGCGAAGAACTCGTCGCGCGGCAAGAGCCCTGAGATCAGCAGTTCACCGTCCTCGCGCGGCACGCCGAACAGGCGCTGCACGCTCCAGGCGAGGTCCTCATGGAAATCGCCCAGGTGCGCGAGTTCCCAGTCCAGCACCGCACTGAATGCGCCGTCCGGCTCGGTGAACATGAAGTTGCCGATGCGGTAGTCGCCGTGCACCACCACCGGGTCCGCGCAGACCGGCGCGTTCTCCCGCAGCCAGCGCTCGACCAGCGTGACCAGCGGCTCGCGTTCGACCACGTCGTCGCGCCATACCCGCGACCACCAGTTCACCTGGCGCAGTGCCGCCTGTGTAGTGCCCGGCGCGGGGGCATCGAAATAGGACAGGTCGCAGCAGCGCCAGTCGAGCGCGTGGATGCGCGCGAGATTGGCGACGAACTGCGGCGCGAGCTTCGCCGTCCAGTGCTCGAAGCGGATGCCGACGCCGGTGACCGCCTTGGCCGCGACGTCGCTGGGCGCGGTGACGCCGGCAACGAAGCGCGTGACGAGCCCTGGCTGACCGAGATGTTCGCCGTCGGCGTCGACCGCGTGCAGCGGCGGCACCGGCACCACGCCGGCATAGGCCGCGAGCAGCTGCGCTTCACGTCCGCGGCAGGTCTCGACGATGCCCATCCAGGGATCCATGCGCAGCACCAGGCGCTCCGGCGCGGCGCTCGCGGCGTGCTCGAGGGTGAAGACGAACTGTTCCTTGGAGGCGCCACCGGTCATGCGCGCCAGCGCGCTGATGCGCACCTCGCGACAGCCGCGCACGCTGTACAGGCGCGCGAGCTGTGACGCGACCTGCTCGTTGCTGCGCGCGGCGTAGGGCCCGAGGTCGCGGCGCGCGAGCTTGCGCGCCAGTACGTGGGCGATGCGCGGCTCCAGGTCGTCGCGATCCCAGGGGTCGACGCGCGGTGGCGCCCCCGAAGCGTCAGAGCTTGCCGGCGGCACGCAGGCGCAGCACCGTGTCCCAGAACCACCCTTCCTGCACTTCGCCGTAGCCGACGCGGCCGCTGTCGCTCACGTAGCGATTGAGCACGTTCGGCACGCCGCAGCAGCCGTAGGGTTCCCACAGGCCCGAGGCAACGGGCGTGCCCGTCGCCTGGTGCGTCACGCCGCGCTCGTCGGTCAGGCTGACGTCGTAGCGCGTCCCCCACATACCGTCGCGCTGCACGGTGACCTTGCCGCCGGTGCAGCCATGCACCTGTCCATCCTGCAGCACGAAGCCGTGGGCGAAGGTGTGCTGGGCGTCGTCGGCGGCGGTGTAGTCCATCGACCAGATCGCGTGCATACCGTAGTCCTCGCCGAAGATCGCGTGCTGCCAGGCCATGGGCGCGAGGCCGCGCTCTGGCCGCACGCCCCAGGAGCGATCCATGCAATCCACGTAGTCGATGGCGAAGCGCTCGCCGCGCAGCACGAGCTCGCCGCGGATCCGCACCAGCTGGTCGTAGTGTCCCCCATAGGCTGCCCCGAAGCCGGAGTGCGCGGTGCTCGCCGCCTGGCTCTTGCGCGTCACCGGATCCATGCTCGCGTCGTGGATGTCGTAGGCCGGCATGATCGCCCGCGCATCGAGTTCGAAACGCGTGTCATCGACGCCGACGTAGCTCAGGCGGTAGCGGTCCGGGCCTTCCTCGAGATCCGCCGACAGGCCGCTCGGGAGACTGAACTTGCGGAAGTCCACGGGCGCCGGCAGTTGATGCTGGCTGTCGGAATAGAGCGCGTCGAAGCGCGCGCGGCCGAGACCGCGGTAGATCTTGATGTCGCAGGTGACAACGCCGAGCCCGGGTCGCGCGAGCAGGTAGGCGCTGCCGAACAGGCCGAGATCCGGCACCGCGAAGGGCATGTAGAAGGTCTCGGCCCAGCTGTGGCGATTGCTGGCGTCGGTCAGCGCCGCCATCGCCTCGGGGTGATAGCGCATGTCCTGGTTGGTGATCATCGCAAGGGTCTCCGGTGGCGGCTCAGCCGAGTTCCTGGCGCGAGAGCCCATGGCTCGCGTCGAGGAACTTGTCGAAGTGGATGTTGTTCGGCGCGACGCCGAGTTCAGTCAGCACCGGCAGGGCGGCATCGATCATCGGCGGCGGACCGCAGAGATAGGCTTCGGTGTCGTGGGTCATGAGCGCCGCGGCGGCGGCAGCGACCTGCGCGGTGACGAGGCCGCGCGCGCCCTGCCACTCGGCGTCGTCCTCGGCGGCGGACAGCACGGGCACGTAGCTGAAACCGCCGTTCCAGCGTGCGGCGAGGGCGGTGATCCGTTCCTGCGCGTAGAGATCGGCCTGCGTGCGCGCGCCGAACAGCAGCACGCAGTTGCGCCCGACGTTGCGCGCGGCGGCGGCGTCCAGCATCGACAGGAGCGGCGCGAGTCCACTGCCGCCGGCGATGCAGATCATGGGCGCGCGGCTCTCGCGCAGCCAGAAGTTGCCGGCCGGGCCGTGGGCGTGCAGTGTCACGTTGTCCAGGTGACCGGCGAACAGCAGTTCGGTGAGTTGGCCCTCCGGCACGCGGCGCACGTAGAGCTCGACCTGCCGCGCGCCCTCGGGCGGCGGCGGGGATGCGAAAGAATAGGCCCGCGCGCCGAACACCGCGTCGGTGGCGAGCTGCACGTACTGGCCGCCGTCGAAGGCCATGGGGCGGTCGAACTCGAGCGTCACCTGCTGGATGTCGTGGGTGAGCGCGACGCGCTTCACGATGCGCGCGGTGTAGTCGCCCGCCGGATGCAGACGCTTGCTCTCGAAGCCCGGCACCTCGAGCACCACGTCGGTCTTGGCCGCGGCCTGACAGGCGAGGACGACGTTGGAACGCAGCTCCTCGGCCGAGAGCACGTAGGCGAAATTGGTGATCTCGCGAATCTTGCCGCTCTTCAACCGACACTTGCACGAGCCGCAGGTACCGACCGTGCAGCTGTGCGGAAAGGCGATGCCCTGGGCGAGCGCCGCTTCCAGGATCGACTGTCCGCGTTCCACCGCGAAGCTGACGCCCGCCGGTTCGACGCTCACCTGTGCGACGCGCTGACCGAAGAGCGCGGTCCAGATCCCCATGCCTGCCCTCCCCGCGGGCCGCCTTGTTCGATTTCCAGAAGCTACCATATAGTACGCATGATTACGATTTAGCCAACCCGCCGGCACGCATGGGTGCCCGGCGTTCGCGCGAGGTGGATTGAGGCACATGTGGGTCTATCGCGAAATTCGCACCTTGGGCGACTACGTGGACTACCACGCCGCGCGCCGCGGCAGCGGCACCGCGCTGGTGTTCGGTGAGCACGTCACCACCTACGCCGAACTGGCGGGCGAGACTTGGCGGGTCGCGCGCGGGCTCGAGGCCGCCGGCGTGCCGCGCGGCGCGCGGGTGGTGTATCTCGGCAAGAACTCCGACGACTTCTTCGTCGCGCTGTTCGGCACGGCCAAGCACGGCGGTTGCTTCTGCCCACTCAACTGGCGCCTGTCGACGCCGGAACTCGCGCGCGTGCTGGCTGACGCGGCGCCGGCCTTCGCCTTCGTCGAAGCGGAGTACGCGGCGGAGTGGGAAACGCTCGGCGCGCAGGTGCCGACCGTGCTGGTGGACCGCGCACGCGGCGAGGATGACCCTTTTCGTCGCTGGCTCAGCCTGCAGGACGACGCGCCGCTGCCGCCGGTCGCGATGGAAGCCGGCGCAATCCAGCTCTACACCTCGGGCACCACGGGCGATCCCAAGGGCGTGGTCATCAGCCACGACAACTTCAACCACATGCGGCTCTGCGAGCATTTCGAGCCGGCCTACGAATGGCTGCCGGACGATCGCTTCCTGGTCGCGCTGCCGAACTTTCACCTGCTCGCCATCGGTATCTCGCTGCAGGCCGTGTACAACGGCATGGCAGTCTTGATCGAGCGCCTGTTCGAGCCCGGCGCGGTGCTGCATTCGATCGCGACCCGCCGGCCGACACTCACGGTGTTCGCGCCCGCCATGCTGCAGATGCTGCTCGATCACGCCGACGCGGCGCGGACCGATTTCAGCTCGCTGCGCCTCACCATGTACGCGGGCTCGCCCATCTCGCTCGGGCTCATCAAGCGCTGCATCGCCGCCATGCCCTGCCAGTTCATGCAGTTCTACGGGGCGACGGAGACCTCGGGCGCGGTCACGCTGCTGCGTCCCGCCGAGCACGATCTCGAGCACGAGGACAAGCTCAAGTCCTGCGGGCGTCCGCTGCCGCTCATCGATCTCCGCATCGTCGACGAGCAGGGCCGCGACGTACAGGACGGCCAGCCGGGCGAACTGTGGATCCGCTCACCGGCGCTCGCAAGCGGCTACTGGAACAAGCCTGAAGTCACCGCCCAGGCATTCACACAAGGCTGGTACAGGAGCGGTGACATCGCGATCCGCGACGCCGAAGGCCTGTACTACATCCACGATCGCCTGAAGGACATGATCGTCTCGGGGGGCGAGAACATCTACTCCACCGAAATAGAGTCGGTGCTCTCGACCCATCCCGCGGTCGCCGCGGTGGCCGTGATCGGCGTGCCCGACCCGCGCTGGGGCGAAGCGGTCAAGGCCTGCGTGGTGCTGAAGCCGGGCGCGAGCGCCGACGCCGACGAGCTGCTCGAGTACTGTCGCCCGCGTCTCGCCGGCTACAAGCTGCCGAAGAGCATCGATTTTCACACCGCCTTCCCCATGACGGGGTCCGGCAAGATCGCCAAGCGGGCGTTGCGGGCGCCCTTCTGGAGCGGCGAGGATCGGTCGGTCGCCTGAACGGCATTCCGTGGAGGAGTCCCCCATGTCCGACAACAACGCCGTGCTCGCCCTGGTCTCGCGCTGGGCCGAGTACTACAACGACGACGTCAAGCGCATGGTGGATGAATGCTACGCGCCCGACTGCCAGGTGGAGGCCATGGGCGTCGCGAAGATCGACGGCCAGCGCGCGCTGCAGAAGGTCGAGGACGCGGTGCTGGCCAAGGCGCCGAAACGGCGTCTCGAGATCAGGCAGGTACACGTGGCCGGCGCGGTCGCGACCGTCGAGTGCGACCTGCTGAATCCCGACAGCGGCGCCGACTGGCGCCTGCCCTTCGTCGCGGTGCTCACCGTGCGCGGCGGGCGCGTGGTGAGCGACCACACCTACGCCGACTGGAGCCGCTGGCCAGGTTGGTGACGGTGCGCTAGAACACCACCGGCAGCACCAGGTGCTGCTGGTAGATGTAGTCGCGGTGCGCCGCGAGCCGCGGCGTCATGGCCTGCTCGATGTCCGGGTCGGCATTGCGGTAGGCGGGCCGGTAGCTGGTCGCCATCGGGCAGAGCTCCGCCGGCATGGGCTCCAACAGCGCGTAGAAGCACGCCGAGTAGATGTCGAGCGCGGTGAGCGCGTCCCCCAGGTAATAGCGGCTGGCGCGCGCTGCCTGGCGCGCGAGCTGGCTGTCCAGATTGTGCAGGATCTCGATCATGCGCGCCTTGGCACTCGCCGCCGCCGTGGGCGAATAGCCGTACTTGCCGCCGAGCGTCTGCCAGAAGGCGCGTTCGGGGCTGCCCTCGGGCGCGTTGGCGAGCGCCTGGTCGGTCAGCATCAGGCGCTTGCTCCAGGCGAGTCCGTTCTCGCCCGCCAGTTCGTTGATGAGCCCGAACATGCGCACGCGCTGCTCGAAATCTGCCGGCACCAGGCGTGGCTCGGGGTTGAGACGCTCGGCGAGGTTCAATTGGTCGATCCACGACGAACGCGGCCGTTCGTCCTCCCACACCGCGACCGGCGCGCTCGACTGCGCGGTCCAGGCGATGAGTTCGCTGTGGCCGCCATTCGCGCCGAAGTCGGTCTCGACGGCGTCTTCGTTCGAGCAGCGCACGCAGGTGTAGGGAATGCCCTTGACGTCGAACAGGCTCTTACAGGATTCGCGCCAGGGCCCGGGAATGGCGTAGGCGCCGAGGATCAGCCGCAGCCCGCCACGGCGGCGGGCCTCGGCCAGGGTGATGTAGTCCTGCGTGATGTCGTTGAAGCCGATCTCGCGAGTCATGACAGGATCTCGCCGATGGACGAAGAGATTGTAGGGCGGATTTCAATCCGCCTGCGCGGCGGCGGAAATGGGCGCCGTGCACGGCCGGTTGAAACCGGCCCTACACGGAGACGCCCTGGAGGGCGGGTTTCAACCCGCCATTCATTTCCAGAGCACTCGTCGAAGCCGGGACCTCAGCGATAGAACTTCATGAAGTCCGGCTCGCGCTTCTCGTTCAGCGCCTTCACGCCTTCCTGCGACTCCTCGGTGTAGTAGTAGAGCCTCAACGCCTGCATGGCGAGCTGGCCCATGCCGCGGATGGACTCGGTGTCGGCGTTGAAGCTCTTCTTGGCGAGCGCGATGGCGGTCGGACTGCGCTTGTTGATTTCGTCGCACCAGCTCTGCACCGCCTCGTCGAGTTCGGCGTCCGGGTACACAGCGTTGATGAGGCCCATGTCCAGCGCTTCCTTGGCGCTGTAGCGCTTGCACATGTACCAGATTTCGCGCGCCTTCTTCTCGCCCACCACGCGGGCCAGGTAGGCGGTGCCGAAGCCCGGGTCCACCGAGCCCATCTTCGGGCCAACCTGGCCGAAGATCGCGTTGTCCGAGGCAATGGTCATGTCGCACAGCGTGGCGAACACGTTGCCGCCGCCGATGGCGTAGCCGCGCACCTTGGCGATCACCGGCTTCGGGATGTCGCGCAGCACGGAATGGAATTCCTCCACCGGCATGCCGACCGCGCCGCGCGCGTCGTTGTTGCCGTACTGGCCGCCCTGGTGATCGGACTGGTCACCGCCGGTGCAGAAGGCCTTGCCGCCCGCGCCGGTGAAGATGATCGAGCCGATGTCCTTGTCCCAGCCGGCGAGCTGGAAGGCGTCCAGCAGCTCGACGATGGTGCGCGGGCGAAACGCGTTGTACTTGGCCGGGCGGTTGATGGTGATGGTCGCGGTGCGGCCATTACGTTCGAAGATGATGTCCTGGTAGTCGCTCATGGCTTGCTCTTCACCTGTGTCGAATTCTTGAATCAGCCGATCATCGAGTAGCCGCCGGAGACCGACAGCACTTGGCCGGTGACGTGGCCGGCGGCCTCGGAAGCGAGGAACACCACCGCGCCGGCGACGTCCTCCGGGCGCCCGACCTTCTTCAAGGGCAGGCTCTTGGCGATCTGCGCGAGCTGCTCGGGCGTGAACATGCTGTCCTTGTTGACCCACATGCTGTTCGCGCCGACCTCCGCGGTCTGTTCGGGGATGGTCACGCCCGGGCAGACCACGTTGCAGCGGATGCCGTTGCGGCCGTTCTCCTTGGCGATGGTCTTCATGAAGCTGTTGACCGCGGCCTTCATGCCGCCGTAGACCGCCTCGCGCGGCTCGCCCTGGCGGCTCGCGTCCGAGCTGATGGAGACGATGGCGCCCTTGTTGTTCGGCGCCATGATCTTGAGCGCGGTGTAGGTGCAGTTCAGCATGCCGACGAAGTTGACGCGAATGATCTTCTCCCACAGGTCCGGCGTGGTCTGGGTGAAGAACATGAGCTTGTCCCAGCCGACGTTGTTGACCAGCACGTCGACCGTGCCGTAGGCGTCGACCGTCTGCTTGAACATCGCCTCGACCTGCGCCATGTCCGTGACGTCGCAGGTCGCGACCTGCACCGCCGCGGCGCCGGCCTGGCGCGCCTCCTCGGCAACCACGGCGGCCTGCGCGGCGTCGATATCGCCGAGGGTGATCTTCGCGCCCTCGCGGGCAAAGGCGAGCACGATGGCGCGCCCGATGTTGGAACCGCCACCGGTGACGATGACGGCCTTGTTCTTGAGTCCCAATTCCATGCTCTATCCCCTTGTCGATGCGCGCCCGGCGCGTCCGTGGGCGGCCGCCGGGCTTCAATGTAGGTCAGTTTCGAGCGTGCCGCGAGCGGGCCGGCTCAGATGGCGCGGCTGATCAGCTCCTTCATGATCTCGGAGGAGCCGCCGTAGATGCGCTGGATGCGCGTGTCCTTCCACAGCCGCGCGATCTCGTACTCGTTCATGTAGCCGTAGCCGCCGAAGAGCTGCACGCAGGCGTCGGTCACCTCGGAGCGGAGCTCGGTGTGGAACAGCTTGGCGGACGCCGCCTGGTCGGTGGTGAGCTTGCCCTGCAAGAGCGCCGCGATGCAGGCGTCGAGGTGCGTCCAGCCGACCTGCAGCTTGGTGCGGAGATCGGCCAGCACGAAGCGCGTGTTCTGGAATTCCAGCAGCGTGTGACCGAAAGCCTGGCGCTGCTTCACGTAGTCGACGGTCAGATCGTAGGCGCGCTGCGCGGCGGAGTGGGCCGTGACGGCGATGGACATGCGCTCCTGCGGCAGCTCCTGCATCATCAGCACGAAACCCTGGTTCTCCGCGCCGAGCAGGTAGTCGGCGGGCACGCGCAGGTCGTCGAAGAAGATCTCGGCCACGTCCGAAGAATGCTGCCCGACCTTGTCGAGCTTGCGTCCGACCTTGTAGCCCGGCCGGTCGGTCTCGCAGAAGAAGAGCGAGATGCCCTTGGCGCCGGGCTCGGCGCCGGTGCGCGCGGCGATGACCGCGATGTCGGCCGTGACGCCGTTGGTGATGAAGGTCTTGGCGCCGTTGATGCGCCAGCCATCGCCCTCGCGGACGGCTGTCGTGCGGATGGCCTTGAGATCCGATCCCCCGCCCGGCTCGGTCATGCAGATGCAGGCGATGGCCGAGCCGTCGACCATGCGGGGAATCCAGGTGCGACGCAGGTCTTCCTGGGCGTACTTCAGAAGGTAGTGCGCGACGATGTCGGAATGCACGCCGAAGGCCGGCGTCGCCGAACCGGTGTAGGAGGTCTCCTCCAGCACGATGGCATTGGCGCGGAAATCGAGGCCCGCGCCGCCGTAGGCCTCGGGCATGTCCGGGCACAGGATGCCCTGCGCGCCGCAGGCCCGCCAGAAGTCCTTGTCGACCTGGCCTTGAGCCTCCCAGCGCGGAATGTTCGGCGTGAGTTCCTGGGCGAAGAAGCGCCGCACGGCCTCGCGGAACTGCTGGTGCTCGGACTCGAACAGGGTGCGAGGCAGCATGGCGGCGCGCTCAGTAGCTCTTCGGCAGGTCGAGCACCTTCTCGGCGATGAAGGACTTGATCAGTTGCTCGGTGATCGGCGCGATGCGGGTGATGGTGACTTCCCGCAGCAGGCGCTCGACGTGGTACTCCTTGGCATAGCCGAAGCCGCCGTGGGTGAGCACCGCCTGCAGCGCCGCGTCGTGGCCCGCCTTGGCGCCGAGATACTTGGCCGCGTTGGCCTCCGCGCCGCAGGGACGGCCGTTGTCGTAGAGCCAGGCAGCCTTCATGGCGATGGTGTAGGCGGCCTCGAGATGCATCCAGTTCTCGGCCAGGGGATGCTGGATGCCCTGGTTCATGCCGATGGGCCGGTCGAACACCACGCGTTCGCGCGCGTACTGCGAAGCGCGGCGCAGCGCGTCCTGGCCGACGCCGATGGCCTCGACCGCGATCAGGATGCGCTCCGGGTTCAGGCTGTGCAGGATGTAGTGGAAGCCCTTGCCCTCCTCGCCGATCAGGTCCTCGTCGGGGATGAACAGCCCGTCGATGAACACCGCGTTGGAGTCCACCGCCTTGCGCCCCATCTTCGGGATGCGCTTGATCTCCATCTTCGTGCGATCGACGTCGGTGTAGAAGACGCTGATGCCGTCGGTCGGCCGCTTGCAGTCCTCGAAGCGCGTGGTGCGCGCGAGCAGCATGATCTTGGTCGCCACCTGGCCGGTCGAGGTCCAGACCTTCTGACCGTTGACCAGGTAGCCGCCGTCGACCTTCTTCGCGAAGGTCTTGATGCGGGTGGTGTTGAGTCCCGCGTCGGGCTCGGTGACGCCGAAGCAGCACTTGTCCTGGCCGGCGACCAGGCGCGGCACCCAGCGGGATTTCTGCTCATCGGTGCCGAACACCACGATGGGATGGGGCCCGAAGAGATTGATGTGCACGGTCGAGGCGGCGGCGATGCCACCGCCGTGGCTCGCCACCTCGTGCATCATGATGGCCGCCTCGGTGACGCCGAGGCCGGCGCCGCCGTATTCCTCGGGCATGGTGATGCCGAGCCAGCCCGCCTCGGCCATCGCGCCATGGAAGGCATGGGGAAACTCGCCATCGTCGTCCCGCGCGAGCCAGTAATCGGCGTCGAAGCGCGAGACCACGGCGCGCACCGCTTCGCGTATGGCGCGCTGCTGTTCGGTCAGATCGAAATCCACGTGTCGAACCCTCGGACTTGAATCGCCGCCGGCTGGCGGGCGGGGCCCGGCGCCTCGCGGCTTGACGGAGTGGAAAGCGGCCGTATAGTAAGTATGCGTACTATCCCTGTCAAAGGCAGTCCGGCCGCACCATGTCCAGCGTCGATATACTTGCGCGCGTCAGCCGCGCACCCGCCACCGGCGACGCCGACGCGGAGACTCGCATGGCACGCAGCAAGTCGAACATCGCCACGGACCGGGCCGACGATACCAGCGAGGAAGACTGGGGCATACGCCTGGGCTTCTCCATTCACGACACGTCCCGTCTGCGCCGCATCATCTACAACCAGGCGCTGAAGCCGGCCGGGGTGACGCGCTCTCAGGCCTGGGTGCTGGCCTATCTCAGCCGCCAGGACGGCATGGCGCAGTCCGAACTGGCCGCCGAACTCGATCTCGGCAAGGTCGCGCTGGGCGGCCTGGTCGACCGGCTCGAGGCCGCCGGCATGGTCGAACGACGGGGCGACGCGCGCGACCGGCGCATGAAGCGCATCTTCCTCACCGCGGTGGGCCGCAAGGTCATCAACAAGATGCGCGAGATCTCCGCGGTGACCAACACGCGCATCCTGGAGGGCGTCGATCCAGCCGAAGTGCGGGCCACGGTGCGTACCCTGCAGCGGATCAAGGCCAACCTGCTGCGCATGGCGGCGGCCGCGCGCAACGGCGAGGCCTGAGCCCGTGAGCCAGGCGCCGGCCTTTCGCAACCTGCGCCTCGCCCACGAGCCGGGTGGCATCGTGGTCGCGACGCTCGACATGCCGGGCCGGCCGTTCAACGTGTTCTCGGACGACATGATCGACGAGCTCGCGACGCTCATCGACCACGTCGCCGCCGCGCCCGGCGTGCGCGGCCTGGTGCTCGCGTCAGGCAAGGACGCGTTCATGGCCGGCGCGGATCTCACCATGGTGCAGGGCTTCACCCGGCTGCGCTTCGAGCGCGGCGCGACCGAGATTCGCAAGGTCTTCTCGCGCCTCACCTACCTCCTGCGACGGCTCGAACGCCTGCCGCTCACCACCGTCGCGGCGGTCAACGGGCTCGCGCTCGGCGGCGGCCTGGAACTCGCCATGGCCTGCCACTATCGCATCGCGGCGCGTGGCGCCGCGCCGGTGCTCGGCCTGCCGGAAGTCCTGCTCGGCCTGCTGCCCGGTGCCGGCGGCACGCAGCGCCTGCCGCGGCTCACCACGCCGGAATTCGCCGCGCGCCTGCTCCTGGGTGGCCAGCCCGTGACACCCGACGCCGCGCTCGAGGCGGGCCTGGTCGACGCGCTCGCCGACGGCGCGGCGCTGCGCGCGAGCGCGGTGGAGATGGCACGCCATGCGCTGCCCGGCGCGCGCTGGGATCAGCCCGGCTGGCACGCGCCGGCCGACCCTAGCGGGCTCATCGACGGCGGTGAAGGCGCCGCGCGCCTCACGGCGCTGGCCTGGACCGGCGCCGAAGTCGCCCATCTCTATCCCGCGGTAAGCGCCATCGTGCGCTGTCTGCGCGACGGCTATCCGCGCGACATCGACAGCGGCATCGAAACGGAGATCGACTGCTTCCTGCCGCTGATGCTGGACCCGACGGCCGGCAACATGATCGGCACGAGCTTTCTCGCCAAGACCGCCTCCGCCCGGCGCGCGGCCGCGCTACC
>JAIEQK010000022.1 GCA_019747795.1 Gammaproteobacteria bacterium
GCCGACCATCGTCACCGGCAAGACGGTGCTGGTCGGGTTCAGTGAAGAGGTGTACCAGGCGGCGCTTGGTTGAAGACCCGTCCCAGGCGCCGGAATCGGCGCCTGGGACGCTCCACGAAGCCGAGACAGGTGATGTGGCCGGAGAGCCCTCTGCCGTGAGGCGGCGGGAGAGCCAGGCGCAATCCTCGCAACGCTTACGGCGACGCTATCTTGGCTTTCTCGATGGGAATCACGAAGCTCGCCGGGTACTCGCGATGCTTGTCCGTGATGGCATCCGTGATGCCTAAATCCAGGAACACTGACACGGGCGCAAACTGGAGGCGGTGCCGTGGCGAAAGATCGCCGGCACCTGAAAGATCGGTACAGCGTGTATTCCCCACCGTTCACAGCCCCCACGGTAATCCCCAGCGAATGCACAGGCATTGCCCGTTGTCACGGGCTCGGGCGCCAGCCCGAGCACCACGCGCTAGCTCATTAGCTGCCCAAGCCCCTTGCCAGTCTCCTCAAAGAAGGGCCCCAATCACCTGACCCGAGTCAGGATTCCGGCTCTCGGCCCAGCGGTGACATAGTGGGGTGAGGGATGACGGCCATATGCATCCGCCCTCATCGATCTCACCGCGGACTCGCGATCTGGGTGAGATTGCACTTGTTCCTCAGGGCCGGGCTACCGGCGCCGGGCTTTCCCGTTTGCACCCAGACCTTCTTGTTCATCAGCAGAAACCTCCTGCCGTCAGCCGCTTCCAGCTCGGCGCCGTCCTTCATCTCCATTTTCCTTCCGTGGGCGTCGATCATCCGGCAAGTGCCGTCGGCGTGGTGGTGCAGCACGGAGCCATCTTCGAACTTGATCTGACCAGCCGTGGCTTCATGCGTGACCGCGAGGCCAGCAGTGGCTAGTGCAATCGCCATTGCAAGTACAAGGTTCTTCATGCGAACTCCCCCTGAAAGTAGGGCTTCTTCAGTGACACGGCCGAAGCAATGTTCCAAGCCGCGCACCCGAATGCGTTGACGCAAGGTTTACGACATCACGTATGAAGATGAGACGCACCTGGCCAACTGCCGGTTCCTGTCCTGCTCTTCATCCCACTCGCCATCCTCGCCGCTACAGTGGCTGGTCGCGGCCCACGAGTCCTCCTGCATTTGTTCTGAACCTGGCCCTGCGAGCGCTTTTCCAACGCCTGTCTGCGCTCGTATGCTGATCTCAACGAGGGAGAGGCAGCAAATCGATGACCAACATGCGCGCGCCGCTGTCGCTGGGGCTATTCATGCCTAATTGCAGCAACGGCTATTCAATCAGCACCTACAAGCCCGACCCGGACGACTGGACGTTCGCCTCCAATCTTCGTATTGCGCAGGCGGCAGAGGCCGCAGGCTTCGACTTCCTGTTCCCGGTCGCCAAGTGGAAGGGCTACGGTGGTCGGACCAACTATCTGGGTACCTCGCTGGAGACCATGACATGGGCCAGTGCGTTGCTGGCCAGCACCTCTCGTATCCAGGTCTTCTCCACGGTACACGTGCCCATCTTCCATCCACTGGTCGCGGCAAAAATGGGTGGGACGCTGGATCACATCGGTAACGGGCGTTGGGGCCTCAATGTCGTCAGCGGCTGGAGCGAACGCGAGTTCGGCCAGATGCATCTGCCGGTGATTCCGCACCGCGAGCGTTATGCGCGGACCGCCGATTACATCGAGATCGTGAAGGGCCTGTGGACGTGCGAACCCGGTACTTTCAACCATCATTCGCCGTGGTATGACGTCACCGATGGCTGGGTGAGCCCGCAGCCGGTGCGACGGCCGCACCCGCCAATTGCCAACGCCGGCGTCTCGGAAGACGCCAAGAACATGGCCGCACGGCTGTGCGACTGGGCGTTCATCTCGTTACCGGATGTGGCGGCGACGGCGACAGTGACTGGCGACATCAAGGCGCGCGCCGCGCGCCACGGTCGCTCGATCCGTTGCGCCGGCTACCCATTCGTCCTATGGCGCGACACCGAACGCGAAGTCGAGCAGGAGCGCCAGCGTCTGCTCGCCGGCTGTGACCGCGAGGCGGCGGAGAACTGGGCCCGCGGGCTCGCGCCGAACAGCGGGTCCTTCGACGACTTCACAATAGAGATGTTCACACTGGGCGGCGGAGCGCTGCCCGTGATGGGTACCCGAGAGCAGGTGGCGGCGCAGATCGATGAGCTCTATCGCGCGGGACTCGACGGCATGCTGATGGTGATGCTCGACTACTACGAAGACACTGTGCGCTTCGAGCGCGAAATCATGCCGCTGTTGCGGGAGATGGGGACGATTCCCTGACGCAGTGTGGCGGGGCGGATTTCGTTAGGTGCACGAACCCAATCAGCGCGGCCGCTTACCCGGCGGCGTGAGCGAAGACCGAAACGGCTTGGAAACTCTTGGATAAATTGGTCGGGGTGACAGGATTCGAACCTACGACCCCTGCCTCCCGAAGACAGTGCTCTACCAGGCTGAGCTACACCCCGACTAGGATGGATCCGGGCAGGGTGTGAACCCTGACCTTTGCGCTTTCGACCGGAAGTGGCCGCTAGGAACTGCGGCTGACCGCGAATTCTGCTAGGACTTCCAGCGCTGTCTTGTAAGGAGTGTTCGGGACTTCCTTCAACGCGGCGAGTGCTTTGTCGGCCTCGGCCTGAGCGCGGGCGAAAGTGTAAGTGATGGCACCGGTCGATTCAATGGCGGCTTGGATTTCTTTTATGTGCTCGAGGCCGCCGTGCTCGATGGCGTGGCGCACCATGGCTGCCTGTTCTTGCGTGCCATGCCACATCGCGTAGAGCAGGGGCAGGGTGGGTTTGCCCTCGGCGAGGTCGTCACCGATGTTCTTGCCCAGTTCATCGGGCGAGGAACTGTAGTCGAGCGCGTCGTCCACTAGTTGGAACGCGGCGCCGATGTGGCGGCCGTAGGCGCCCAGGGCGTTCTCCAGGGCGCCGGTCCGGCCCGCCACCACCGCGCCCAGCATGGCCGCGGCCTCGAACAGCTTGGCGGTCTTGTTGTGGATGGTGGCGAGGTAGCGCTCTTCGGTGGTGCCGGGATCGTGGCAGTTGACGAGCTGCATGACCTCGCCTTCGGCGATGGTGTTGGTGGCGTCGGCCAGGATCTCGAGCACGCGCAGGTTCTGCAGATCCACCATCATCTGGAAGGCGCGGGAATAGAGGAAATCGCCGACCAGCACGCTCGCTTCGTTGCCCCACACGAGGTTCGCGGTCTCGCGGCCACGGCGCAGCTTGGAGGCGTCCACCACGTCGTCGTGCAGCAGGGTCGCGGTATGCACCAGTTCGACGATGACGGCTGCGTCGATGTGGCGGGTGCCTTCGTAACCCGCGGCCTTGGCAGAGAGCAGGACCAGCAGGGGACGCAGCCGCTTGCCGCCGCCGGCGATGATGTAGTGGCTCAGCTGGTTGATCAGCACCACATCGGAGTACAGCCGGGCGCGGATCAGGCGATCAACTGCCTGCACGTCGTCCTGGACCAGCCGGCGCAGTTCATCGATGTCGGGAGCGCTTCTAGCTTCGTGCACGGCGGGTCTCGCGGCCGGTGGCGGGGCTGCGCGATCTTGCCAACTATGGGGGCAAAATGCCATTTCCGTGCGCCCGGGGCGGGCCGTCGCCTCGGCCTTGGCCGCCGGCGCCGCGGACCGCTGTCCGCCGCACTGGCGATGGGGCCTGCGAGCCGCGCCCGACTTCGGGCTCGTCCGTGCCTTGTCTCCCTGCGGTCAATTGCTTAGAATCGCGCGCTCGATTGCACCCCGGGCCCCGGCGCGTGCCAGATTTTTGGATGAATTCCTCATGTACGCAGTTATCAAGACAGGCGGCAAGCAGTATCGCGTGAGCGCCGGCGACAAGCTCAACGTCGAGACCCTGCCGGTGACGGTGGGTGGCGACGTCGCGTTTGACCAGGTGCTGATGCTGACCGACGGTGACAACACCGAGATCGGCGCGCCCTTCCTGCCCGGCGTTACGGTCACCGCGCGAGTCGTCGAGCACGGCCGCGGCGAGAAGATCCGCATCGTCAAGTTCAAGCGCCGCAAGCACTACCGCCGCCAGGCGGGACATCGACAGAACTACACGCGGGTGGAAATCACCGGCGTCGCACGAGGCTGAAGCAATGGCTCATAAAAAGGCAGGCGGTAGCACCCGCAACGGTCGCGATTCGGATTCCAAGCGCCTCGGCGTGAAGATCTTCGGCGGCCAGGTCGTGCGGGCGGGCAATATCATCGTCCGTCAGCGTGGTACCCACTTCCACGCCGGCAACAACGTCGGTATCGGCCGCGACCACACCCTGTTCGCGCTGACCGACGGCGCGGTGGTGTTCGAGCGCAAGGGGCCGCACCAGCGCCGCTTCGTGAGCGTCGCTGCCGGCTGAGCCGAGCACGAGACGCCCGCCAGCGGCTCGAAGAACCCCGTCCCTGACGGGGTTTTTTGTTTAGGGCCGCGCGAACGCGATCCACCTCCATGAAGTTCGTCGACGAAGCGTTCATCACCGTCCATGCCGGCGACGGCGGCAACGGCTGCCTGAGTTTCCGCCGCGAGAAGTACGTGCCGCGCGGCGGCCCGGACGGCGGCGACGGCGGCGATGGCGGCAGCGTGTACCTGGAGGTCGACACCGGCCTCAACACCCTGGTCGATTTCCGCTTCAAACGAAAGTTTCTGGCCGAGAACGGCCAGGCGGGGCAGGGCAGCGATCGCATCGGCAAGAGCGGCGAGGATCTCGTGGTGCGGGTGCCCGAAGGCACGCTGGTCTACGACGCCGATACCGAGGAACTGATAGGCGACCTCATCGGCCACGGCACTCGCCTGCTGGTGGCGCGCGGCGGCTTTCATGGCCTCGGCAACGCGCGCTTCAAGAGCAGCGTGAACCGTGCGCCGCGCAAGACCACCCGCGGCACGCCGGGCGACGAGCGCAACCTGCGCCTGGAACTGAAGCTGCTGGCCGACGTCGGTCTGCTCGGCTTGCCGAACGCCGGCAAGTCGACGCTGATTCGCGCGGTTTCGGCGGCGCGTCCCAAGGTGGCCGACTACCCCTTCACCACGCTCGTGCCGAACCTGGGCGTGGTACGCCTGGGCCTCGAGCAGAGCTTCGTCATCGCCGACATTCCCGGCATCATCGAGGGTGCCGCCGAGGGAGCGGGCCTGGGTCTGCGCTTCCTGAAGCACCTGGAGCGCACGCGGCTGCTGCTGCACTTGTTGGACATCTCCGGCTTCGAACCGGATCGCGATCCGCTGCACGACTTCGCAACCATCTCGGCGGAACTGCAGGCCTTCGACGAGGACCTCGCCACCCGCCCGCGCTGGGTGGTGCTGAACAAGCTCGACGTGGTCGATGAAGCGATCGCCGACGACGTCGAGGCACGCCTGCGTGAAGAGGGTTGGGACGGGCCGGTGCACCGCATCTCGGCCGCGACCGGCCTCCACACCGAGCGCCTGATGTGGGACATCTTCAATTGGCTGAAGGAGCACGCCGCGGGCCTCGAGGACGAAGACCTGGACGAAGACGCCGGCCGCGGCGAAGACGACAGCGAGGACGAGGAACATGACACAGGCGCCGCAGGCTGACGCGCAGCGGCTGCGCGACGAGGTCGCCCGCGCGCGACGCTGGGTGGTGAAAATCGGCAGCGCGCTCGCCACCAACGAGGGCGTGGGCCTGAACCTGCCCGCCATCGAGGGATGGGCCGAGCAGATGGTCGAACTGCAGGCCGCTGGCCGGCAGGTGGCGGTGGTGACCTCGGGCGCGGTCGCCGAGGGCGCGGCGCGCCTCGGCTGGAAGCAGCGTCCCCACGTACTGCCCGAGCTTCAGGCGGCGGCCGCCATCGGCCAGATGGGGCTGGTGCGCGGCTGGGACCAGGCCTACGAAAAGTTCGGGCGGCGTGCGGCCCAGGTGCTGCTCACCCATGACGACCTGTCCGACCGGCAGCGTTACCTGAACTCCCGCAGCACGCTGTGGACCTTGCTCGAACTCGGCGTCTTCCCGGTCATCAACGAGAACGACACGGTCGCCACCGAAGAGCTGAGCCTGGGCGACAACGACACCCTGGCGGGCCTGGTCAGCAACCTGATCGAGGCTGACGTGCTGGTGATCCTCACCGACCAGGTGGGCGTCATGACTGCCGATCCCCGGGTCGATCCCGATGCGCGGCTCATCGAGCACGCCCCGGCCGGTTCGGCGGAGCTGGAGGCCGTGGTCGGCGGCGGCGGCGCCTGGGGTCGGGGCGGCATGCGCACCAAGCTGCGCGCCGCGCGCCTCGCCGCCCGCTCCGCGACCACCACAATCATCGCGTCTGGCCGCGCGCCGAACGTGCTGCGCGACATCGCCGCCGGCCGTCCCGTCGGCACGCTGCTCTACGCGAGCGATGGCAAGGTCAGCGCGCGCAAGCAGTGGCTGGGTGGCACCATCCGTGCGCGGGGCACGCTGCGCCTCGACGAGGGCGCCTGCAAGGCGCTCAAGGCCCAGGGCAAGAGCCTGCTGGCGGTGGGTGTGACCGCGGTGGCCGGCGAATTCTCGCGTGGCGAGCTGGTTGTGCTGGAGGATGGGAACGGCGTGGAAGTGGGGCGTGGGCTGGTGAACTACTCGGCCGGTGAATGCCGTCAGATCGCCGGCAAGGCATCAGACCAGTTCGAGGCGCTGCTCGGGCTGTGCCGCGAGCCCGAACTCATCCACCGCGACAACCTGCTGGTCGACAGCCGGCCCTGACACGAAAAAGCCGGCTCGAAGCCGGCTTTTTCTCATCCCCCAGCGGGTGTGGCCGTGTTCAAGCCATCGCCTTGATGCGGGCATTCAGACGCGACTTGTGCCGCGCGGCCTTGTGCTTGTGGATGATGTCCTGGTTGGCCATGCGGTCGATGGTCGGCACCGCCTTGCCATAGGCCGTCGCGGCCGCTGCCTTGTCGCCCGACTCGATGGCCTTGATGACCTGCTTGATGCGGGTGCGCAGCAGGGAGCGACGGCTCGCGTTGTGCTTGCGACGCTTCTCGGACTGACGGGCGCGCTTACGCGCTTGAGCGGAATTTGCCAAGGACCTTTCTCCGTAGGGCTCGCTGAAGGGCGCGCAAATATGCTGTCCGGGCGGGCATTTGTCAATCCCGAAGACGGCCGGCGGCCGGGTCGGCGTGGTTATAATCCGGGCCCCATGCCGCTCTTCACGGAAGTCCCGCCCTGAGTTCGAACCTGCTGCGCTCCACGGCCGTGGTCGGCCAGATGACCCTGGTGTCGCGGGTCCTGGGCTTCGTGCGCGACGTCATCGTGGCCCGGGCCTTCGGCGCCGGCATGGCCGCGGACGCGTTCTTCGTGGCGTTCAAGATCCCGAACCTGTTCCGCCGCCTGTTCGCCGAGGGCGCCTTTTCCCAGGCCTTCGTGCCGGTCCTGAGCGAGTGCCGCGAGAAGGAGGGCGAGGCGGCGGTGCGCGAGCTGGTGGACGCCGCGACCGGCACCCTGGCGGTGGTGGTGCTGGCGGTGGTGACCCTGGGCGTGGTGGCCGCGCCGGTCTTCATCCTGCTGTTCGCTCCGGGCTTCGTCGGCCAGGACAACAAGCTCGAACTCTCAGCGAGCCTGCTGCGCATCACCTTTCCCTACTTGCTCTTCATCTCGCTCTCGGGCCTGGCGGGCTCGGTGTCGAACATCTACGGCCGTTTCGCCATCCCGGCGCTGAGCCCGGTGATGCTGAACATCACCCTCATCCTCGGCGCCGTGTGGGGCGCGCCCTATCTCGACCAGCCGGTGATGGGGCTGGCCTGGGGCGTCATCGCCGGCGGTGTCACCCAGCTCGCGATGCAATACGCGGGGCTGTGGCGGCTTGGCTTCCGCATCCGCCCGGTCGTAGCCTTCGGCCACGCGGGGGTGCGCAAGATTCTCAAGCTCATGGGCCCGGCGATCTTTGGCGTGTCGGTCGCGCAGATCAACATGATGCTGGATACGATCCTCGCGTCCTTCCTGCAGACCGGCAGCGTCTCCTGGCTCTACTACGCCGACCGCCTGTGCGAGTTTCCACTGGGGGTGTTCGGGCTCGCGCTCAGCACCGTGATCCTGCCCGCCCTGTCCGCGCGCCACGCCGCGGCCGACGGGCGCGCCTTCGCCGCGACCCTCGACTGGGGACTGCGCTGGGTGTTCGTGATCGGCGTCCCGGCCGGGGTGGCGCTGGCGGTACTCGCCGTGCCGCTGCTGGCGACCCTGTTCCAGTACGGCGAGATGACCCCGCGCGATGTCGCGATGGCCGCCCAGGCGCTGGTCGCCTTCGCCGCGGGCCTCTTGCCCTTCATCCTGGTGAAGGTGCTGGCGCCGGCCTTCTACGCGCGCCAGGACACCCGCACGCCTGTGCGCATCGGCATCATCGCCATGATCTCCTCGAGCCTGCTGAACGTAGCTCTGGTGTTTCCACTGGCTCACGCCGGCCTGGCGCTGGCTACTTCGCTCGGCGCCTACATCAACGCCTGGCTGCTGTACTCGACGCTCAAGCGCGAGGGCGTGTTCAGCCTGGAGCCCGCGTGGTGGGGGCTGCTCGCGCGGATCGCGGCGGCCAGCGCCGTGATGGGCCTGGCGCTCTGGTGGCTGGTCACGCCGCTCGCGCAGTGGGCGCAGTGGAGCATGGTCGCGCGGGGCCAGCGTCTCGCGCTCGCGCTCGGTGTGGGCACGGTGGTGTACTTCGGAGGCTTGTGGCTGTGCGGATTGCGCTTTCGCGATATGGCGGTGAGGGAGCGGCGCGTATAATGCGGCCGCGCGAGCAGCGAGCCAGCGCGCCACATCTCCACCGGTCGCCAATGCAACTGATACGCGGCATTCACAACATTCGGCCCGAGCATCACGGGTGCGTGGCGACCATCGGCAATTTCGATGGCGTCCACCTGGGGCACGCCGAGATCATCAAGCGGCTGCGCAAGCTCGGCGCCCACTACGGCGTGCCGAGCCTGGTGGTGCTGTTCGAGCCCCAACCGGCGGAGTTCTTCCGCCGCGGGCGCGTGCCGGCGCGGCTTTCGCGCCTGCGCGAGAAATTCCATCTGATTGAGGCGCGCGGCATCGACCGCGTGCTGGTGCTGCGCTTCACCGAGGAACTGGCGGCCATGCCGCCAGAACGTTTCGTCGAGGACATCCTGGTTCGCAAGCTGGGCTTGAAGGCGCTGATCATCGGTGACGACTTCCGTTTCGGCAGCGGTCGCGGCGGCGACTACAACCTGCTGCATGCGCTGTCCGTGAAGCACGACTTCCACATGGAACAGACCGTGCCGTTCCTGTTCATCGGCAAGCGCATCAGCAGCACCTACGTGCGCGACCTCCTGCGCCAGGGCTATTTCCTCGAGGCGACGCGCATGCTCGGCCACCCCTACTTCATCGAGGGCCGGGTGGTGCATGGGCACAAGCAGGGCCGGGAATGGGGTTTTCCCACCGCCAACCTCGACCTGCACCGCCTGAAGTCGCCCCTGAGCGGCATCTTCGCGGTGAAGGTGCATGGGCTCGCCGATCACGCCCTGCCGGGTGTCGGCTACGTGGGCTCGCGCCCGACCATCGAAGATCCGCGCTTCGTGTTCGAGGTGCACATCTTCGACTACAACGACGACTGCTACGGCAAGTACATCAAGGTCGAGTTCGTCGACAAGATTCGTGACGACATCAAGTTCGAATCCTTCGCGGCCATGGCCGAGCAGATCGGGCGCGACTGCGAATCGGCGCGCGGGATCCTGGCCGTTGCCCACTGATCGAGGCGGCGTCGGCCGCTGGCTGGCGCTCGCCGCCGCCGTGGGCGCGCTCGACCAGGCGAGCAAGCTGGCCGCCACGGCATGGCTCGCCTACAACGTGCCGCTGCCGGTCGTGCCGGGCTTCAACCTCACGCTTTTACACAATACCGGTGCGGCTTTTTCGCTGTTGAACCAGGCCGGCGGCTGGCAGCGCTGGTTCTTCACCGGCATCGCCGTGGTGGTGGTGGCGGCGGTCGTGTGGTGGCTGGCGCGGCTCGATCGGGCGCATCGCTGGGACGCCTGGGCGTTCAGCCTGATCCTGGGCGGCGCCCTCGGCAACCTGGTCGATCGCCTGCGGCTCGGCTACGTGGTGGACTTCATCCAGGTCTATTACCGCGACTGGTACTGGCCGGCGTTCAACATCGCCGACTCGGCCATCTGCGTCGGGGCAGGCATGCTGATCATGCACAGCAAGAGCTTTGCCGTCTCGCGTCCGGCCCACGGCTGACGTCCGCGGCGGCGCCGACCTGTCAAGCCGGAAGGGCATGGTTATAATGCCGCTTCCTCACGTTCAGCACGCAGGTCCATCCAACATGCAAATCCATCTGGCCAATCCACGCGGCTTCTGCGCGGGCGTCGATCGCGCCATCGGCATCGTGGAGCGCGCGCTGGAACTGTTCGGTGCGCCGGTCTACGTGCGCCATGAAGTCGTGCACAACAAGTACGTGGTCGACGGCCTGCGCGCCAAGGGCGCGGTCTTCGTCGACGAACTGGACGAGGTACCGGACGACGCCGTGGTGATCTTCAGCGCCCACGGCGTGGCCAAGGCGGTCCGCGAAGAGGCCGCGCGGCGCAAACTGAAGGTGTTCGACGCCATCTGCCCGCTGGTCACCAAGGTGCACATGGAGGTGGGGCATTACCAGGCGGAAGGCCGCGAGTGCATCCTCATCGGCCACGCCGGCCACCCCGAGGTGGAAGGCACCCTCGGTCAATACCGCCAGGGCAACGATGGCAAGGGCGGCATGTACCTGGTGGAGTCGGTGGATGACGTGCGTCGCATGCAGGTGAAGGATCCCGACTTCCTGGCCTTCGTCACCCAGACCACGCTCTCCATGGACGACACGGCAGAAGTGATCGACGCCCTGCGCCAGCGCTTTCCCAAGATCGTCGGCCCCAAGAAGGAAGACATCTGCTATGCCACCCAGAACCGCCAGGACGCCGTCAAGCGCCTGGTCAAGGACTGTGATCTGATCCTGGTGGTGGGCTCGCAGACCAGCTCCAATTCGACCCGACTGAAAGAGATCGCCGAGAAGCAGGGCATACCGGCCTACCTAATCGACAGCGCCGACGAAATCCAGGCCGCCTGGCTCGAAGGCAAGAAGAGCGTGGGTGTGACCGCGGGCGCCTCGGCGCCGGAAGTGTTGGTGGAGCAGGTGGTGGACGTGCTCAGACGTCGCGGCGGACTCGCGGTGAACGAGATCCCCGGCATCCGCGAGCAGGTGGTGTTCAGCCTGCCACGCGAACTTGCCAAGCCCGAGGACCATACGGCGCGCGCCTGAGGCCGCGCCGATTCGGAGTCGGCGTCTCTACTCGGTCGGCGCGGGCTGACAGTCCCGCGCGACGATGGCCTCTGCTTCCTTGATGCGCTGTTCGACCAGTTCGGGCGTCAGGAAGGCCAGTTCCTGGTTCTCGTTCACGTACTGCAGACGATTCGGGCGCGGCCCGTGCAGTTCCTTCAGTTTCTCGTTGGCGAGATCGCAGTTCTTCTTCTTCGCGGCAATCTGCTCGGGCGTCAGCTCGGCGGGCGTTTCCTTCTTTTTCTCCGCCTGGCCCGACGGCGGCACGATGGGCGCCGTCATGGGCGCGTTGGCCGCGGGCTGCTTGGAATAGCGCGGCTTGATCACTTCCGCCTTGCCGCCCTTGGGCGGCGTCTGCGAGAACACCACGTTGCCGTTCTCGTCCACCGACTTGTAGACCTCTGCTGACACCGGCAGCGCGCCCAGCGAGAGCACAAGCCACAGGGGCACAAACCGCACACGCATCGTCATTTCGCCCAGCACACCGCGTCGCCGGTGGAGCTGCCCTGTTCGCCCTTGGAGTCGAGCGTCAGCTGCGCGCCACAGACGTCGTCATAGAACGGCGCCTTGGTCGCCAGCACGAGCTTGTAGCTGGTCGCGATGCTCCCCGTGTCGCCCTCGTCGATCGAGTCCAGGGTGTAGTGACCTTCATCGGACTCCGGCTCCGCGCTGGCGTAGCCGAGTTCCGTAGCATCGTCGGCGTAGGAGTTGTTGTCCATGAAATAGCGCTCCTGGCGCGCCGCCAGTTCCATCAAGAAGGCCTTGCCCTCGGTGCGCTTGGCGCGATCGACGTAGGCCTTGTAGGCCGGAAGCGCGACGCTCGCGAGGATGCCGACGATGACCACCACGATCATCACCTCCATCAGCGTGAAGCCTTGCTCGCGGCCTCTCGTGCGCCGGTACAACGCTGTCGAGCTCATGAACTCCTCCGTTCGCGCGCCATGCGTGGCGGCGCGCGTCACTGATTGTTGCGATATTCGCGCCAAGATATCTCACCGTCGACGATGCCGCCACGACCCTTGATGTCCCACACGTCGAACTGGCCGGAGCCGCTCTGCGTGGCGCCCTGGAAGGTGCCACCGGTGGACGTGTTGGTGTCGCTGCTCGAATCCGTGCCGCCGTTGCCGCCGTTCGCGGTGGCGCCGATGGCGCTGCCGAAGTGGATGGCGGGCGAGGACGCCATGCCGACGCCGATGTCGTCGAACGCCGCGGACTGCGCCACGCCGGCCGGGCAGCTCGGGCAGGCGATGGTGCCGAGATTCGCATCAGGCAGCGCGGTGCCAGTCTCGAAAGCCAGCACGTACAGGCGGCTGGTGCCCTCCGAAGTGCACTCGCTGATGCTCGGCGTGAAGGCCGCGTTCAACACCAGGCCGTCGGCGAGCGTCGAACGGTTCGGGCTGCGCTCCGATGGATTGGGCGAGGTAAAGGTACGGTAGTTGCGGCGCCAGCCGCCCGCCGTCACGATCGTTCCCTGCAGTGCCTTGAAGGTGGTGTCGTTCGAGCCGTCGCCGTTCAGGTCCACGTCGCCATTGGTGAACACCTTGGCACTCGTGACATTGGTCAGCGAGCTCGGCGTCACTGTCAGGGCGGAGGTAGCGAAACTCGCGCCCGTCTGCGGGTTCGGATCGATGAAGCCGTACAAGGTCTGCTGCGTGGTGCTCGCCTTGTCCGCGCCGACCAGCGCACGACCGCTGCCGGCGATGACCCACGGCCGCAGGCGGTTGTCGATGGTGATCGACGGCTGGGCCTGGAACGGTTGGTTGGCCGCCAGCAGCCTGAAGGGCGTGCCCCAGTCTGCGGGTGAGGGCTTCTCGCCCACGGCCATGCGCCATACCGAGCCGACGTTGCCCGTGGAGTTGCCCACCGTGCCCCAGTAGACCGCCTCGGCCTTCATGTCGAGATCGAAGTCCGGCACCACCGGATCGCCGACGAAGGTATTGTCCTCGTTCAGCAGCGCGAAGCCCGAGCCGAACGGGCCGCTGGTCACGCGCGCGCCGTCGATGGTGGTCAAGTCGGCGCGACCGGCGGCCAGCTTGCGCAGGTCGTAGGCGAACAGGCGCCCCTTCTGCGTGGACGCGCCGGTGCCGAGGTCCGTCGGGCCCGAGCCGAACACCAGGTACCAGGAGTTCGGATCGGAGACCCCGTCGTCGCCGGTCTTGATCGGGTCGCCAATCGGGATCACGGTCGGCGCGGAAGTCGTGAGATTCAAGGTATCCGGCTTGAGCTCCGCCAGCACCTTGGGCGCAACTTCCGGGTTGGTGATGTCCATCACCACGTAGGCCGACTTCATCGTCTCGGCGCCGTTGGCGGCGATGCTGCCGTTGGCGTTCACGTCGATGGAGATCTTGGTCCCGTCCGTGCCACCGCCCAGGCGCATGCCCTGCACCAGCACCGTGCCCCAGCCGCCGGGATGATCGTCGTCGACGGCGAAGATCTTCGCGTCGAAGATGCGCGGCGTCTGGTCCATGGTGAACACGTGCGTGTAGTCCGTGCGCGCGCCCCACTGCAGGTGCGGCAGCAGGTTCTTCGGAACATAGGCCCAGATTTCCGCGCCCAGCGGGTGCTGGACCTCGGTGCCGCTGGTCACGCTGCCGTCCGCGTTCACGGTCCTCGAATTCAGGCGGAACTGGCGGTTCGAATTATCGAAGAAGCCCGCGTTGAAGGCGTGGATCATACCGTCATTGGCGCCGACATACACAACCTGGCGGCGATTCTTGTACCGCACGCGGAACGCACGATAGGACTCGTCCTGTGAGAGGCGGTCGAATCCTTCCACCGGTGGACCGGTGGAAATCGGTGAGGACGAGACGATGTCGCCAAGGCGCATCACCTCCGGCTGACCGGATGCCGTGAGCGCCGAGCCGTCGCCGTCATAGTCCACGGTGCGATTACGCAAACCGCTGAACTCCTTGCCGCGCACCCAGTTGATGAGCCGGGTCGCGATCGTGACATCGCTTTCGTCCAGCCACCGCCAGCGGTTGCTCACTCCGAGGGTCGCCGCATCGAAGGCCAGGATCTCAGAGCCGTCGGTCTTGACGATGTTGTTCAGGTCGCTGTCGATCCAGGTCAGGATGTGGCGGCCGGCGTTGGAGGTGTTGTCGATCTTGGTGGTGTATGTGCGCTGATTCTGGATGGTAGACGCGTCCAGATCGGCGAGCCGCTTGCGCGCATTCCATACCGTCTTCAACTCGGCCAGCTCGAGCGAGGGATAGACGGTGCGCCAGTTGGCCGGGTTGGATTCGGTCGGGACGAACTTGTTGGCGTCGCTGCTCTCGATGCGATGGAACTGGGCGCGCCGCACGTCGGGCTGATCGTTGAAGAAGACCTCCACGCGCTTGTCGGTGAAGTAGTCGTCCAGCTTGCCGTCCTGGTCGCCGTCCTCGCGCAGGAAGCCGGCCTGGTCGATGAACAGCGCCGTCAGTGTGCCTATCCACTCCACCTTGTTGGCGGCGGCGGTATTGTCGGACTTCACCGGGTCGTAGACCGCCTGGAACACCGCGCCGATGCCTTCCTGGTTGTTGGCGACGACCGCGGCGGCGGTACCCGACGACACGCGCTCGATGATGATGTTGAACACTGTGGCGAGCGCGTCTTCCAGCGCGCCCGGGTTGGACACGAAGAAATAGTTGTCTGGAATGCCGTCGCCATCCGGCACGTTGTCGCCATTGGCATCAGGCGTGATGCGGCCGCGCTGGTCGCGCACGTCCCACTCCTTCCGCAGGTTGGGCTTGTCGTTCGCATCGGCGTCGGTGAAGCCGCCCCACTTGGCCGCGTAGAGCAGCGGGTTCTCGAGCAGGTCCGCGGCGGTGCTGCTGCTCACCGTGAAAGTAAAGGACTGCGCGCCGCGCTGGCCGCCGGACTCGGACAGGGCGCGGCAGTTCGAGCAGCCGGTCACGCCGCTCGGGTCGGTGAAGTTCGCGCCGAGGATGCCCGAGTAAGCGTGGAAGCCGTCCTTGGTAGTGCCGCTGATGATGAAGGCGAACAACTGCGAGTTCACCGTCGACTGCGCCACCGCCTTGGTGGTGATGGTCACCGTCGCCGGGTTCACATTGGTGTTGACCACGTAGTCAAGCGTGCCCCACATGTCCTGGTCGAAGTCGCCGCCCTGCTCGGAGTCTTCCCAGTTGATGTAGAACTTGCCGTGGAAGATGCCGGTGCCGTTCTTGGGCACCGGGAAGTTCACCGACGGCACGCCGGTGGAGGAGATGTCGGCGACGCCGTTCGGCGTGGTGTTCGGCAGGCCGGGCGAGGCGCGGTCGGTGGGGTCGACCTCGGTATGCTTGCGCACCACCTTGAAGTCCACCAGCGTGCCGCCACCGTTGTTGAACTGCAGGCGATAGGCCGGGAGGATGTTGACCTTCTTGGCGGTGCCGGCCGGTCCGATGGGGATCTCGATGGTCGGCACCGAAGTCGCGAGTGCCACGCCGAAGGTGTTGATGCGCTGCGTGCCATCGCGGTCGCTGCGCATGTCCTTCGTGTGCGCGTACCAGGCCATGCCGGCCATGTGGTAGGAGCCGAGTGCTGTCGGCGCCTCGGGGCATATACCGAACACGGTGCCGAGTTGGGAGACGGTCTTCTGCGTGCAGAACTCGTCGATGGTTGAGCCGGATCGCCCGGCGAAGAAGGCGTTGCCAGTAATGCCTTCATTGTCGCCAACCTGGTTGGTCAGCGCTGCCGGGGTGTTACCGCCGAAGATGGTGCTCGTGGTCTGATCGTTGTCGTAGGTGCTGACGCTCGCGTTGAACGCCACGATATTGAGCGAGGCGCAGGCGTTGTTGTTGGTGATCGGATCGGTACTCCAGGCGATGTCGGTCATGCCGGGGAAAGTGCCCGTATCCGCCGGGTCGAAGGCGGCGGTTGGCGCGCGGCCCGTACCTACGGAGAAGTAGCGCAGGGTCTCCAGGTAGATCTCCGACATGGGATTGCCCCACGAACGGCAGGTGCCCTCGCTGATAGCCGCCTGCTGGAATGGGCAGTTGTCGGAACTCGCGAAATAGGTGCCATCGGAGTTCTGATAGCCCCACATGCGCATGATGTTCAGGGTGTTGATGATGCCGCCGGTGCTGGGAGCGGCCTTGAACGTGCCGTTGGTCGTGACGTTGATCTCGTCGGTCATGTCGCCGACCGCCTTGCGCAGCGCACCACCGGAGATGTTCTTGCTCCAGCTGCCGGTGATGAGGCCGAACTTGATCAGGTTCTTCTCGCCATAGCGCTGCAGCAGGCCGGTCGGCTTGCGATTGCCCGAGGGGTAGATCTGGCAGTTCTCCTGGTTCTGCGTCGAATCGAAATAGGTCGGGTCGCAGGACACCACGCGCACGATGCGCTCGGCGTTGCCGCCGGGCGTCAGCAGGCGAATGCTGTTGGGCGGGTCGGTGGGCATCGAGTCCAGGCCGGATTCCGCCGAGTTGTTGCTGTTCGAGTTGTCGCCGCGCTCGGATTCCCAGGTGCACTGCCAGCGTTCGTTGGCGGCCCACAGGAAGCGATTGCCGAACACCACGCGCATGGTCGGCAGGGCGGTGGAGTTCTGCGACAGCGCGCTGGTGTTGTCGACCGACGAGTTGCAGATGGTGATGCCTTCGTCGGCGTCGTCGTAGCCGTTGTTGTTGCCGCTGTTGGTGGTGTCGGTCTTCTGCGTCTCGAATGGCGTCAGCTTGTTCAGATCGGGCAGGTTGTAGTACTTGGTGAAGCTGTGGGCGTCGGTTGGCAGGTGCGCGCGCTCGAGCACGGTGGCTGTCGCGGTGTCGGTTGAACGCAGACCGCCGTAGAGCAGCTTGCGCACGATGTCCATGCGCGTCATGGTTGCCCAGTTGAGGAAGTTGCCGCTCCACGCGGCCGACTGTGAGCCCAGGCAATAGTGCTTGTTGTCGCCGTTGTCGGTCCTGCCGGTGGGCTCGAAGCGCTGGTTGGCGTCGCTGTAGGTGTAGCAGAGCAGCGGGTGGAAGTAGCCGTAGTACTCGAAGGTGTCGTCGTAGGTCATCTCCGTCACGCCGTCGGCGTCGACGTCGGAGAAGTCGTTGTAGGCCTTGAAGAAGTACTGGTGGTCGCGGGACATCGACAGCATCACGAGCGGGGTGACGCTCGCGACCGTGGTGATCGGACCCGCCGCGTAGTTGGCCATGATGGCGCCCGAGAGTTGCGCCGCCTGCACCGGCATGGCGAGCAGCGCGGGCAGGAAGGCGAGGCTCAGCGCCAGGCCCTGGGCGAAGTTCCTGAAACGGTTCAAACGGGTCATCCTGCGTTCGATCATGGGTTCGTCCTCGCCGCGCCGCGGCCTGCTCACTTCACCAGGGCGCGGAACTCCGCGCCGGTGATCAATTCAGCGTTGCCCGGCGCGGTGCCGCGCGAACGCACGTCCAGGAAGGTATGGGAGTTGCCGTTGCCGGCCCCGGCGCCGGTGGTGTTGGCGTCCACCTGTGCGCTGCAGCCCGCGCAGATGCGCGTGCCGAGATAGGTCACCCAGATATCGGCGAACATGTCGGTGTTCTGCACCGTGTCGTCGTCGTCCGGATCGGAGCGGAAGCGGATGTCGGGGTCGCGCGCGAAGGTCGGTGGCCCGACATCGGCCAGCAGGCCGTTCTCGTTGGTGTCGAAGTGCGCGGTCGGTTCCACCGGGACTACCTCCGCTGGCACGGTGTACTCGCGAACGCCGACGCCGCCGGCCGAAGGCGGCCAGCCGCCGTTGTAGAGATTGGCCGCCAGTACCCGACGTATGGCGGTGCGTCCGCCCTCGGACGACTGGAACGCACGGCGCTGCAGTGACGTGTTGATGGTCATCTTGAGATCGGTGGTGGTGGTGCGCATGGCGACCACCGCGATCATGGTCATCACCAGCAGCAGCACCAGGGTGATCACCAGCGCGATGCCGCGCTGGCCGTGAGTCGTGAGGGAAGGGTAGTGGCGTCCCATGGCTTAGCCCCGCGTCTTGTTGCGCACTTGCACCGCGAAGTTGAACTGCTTGCGGTGGAACTGTTGGTCGGCCGTGGGCGGGTCGTACGTGAAGCCTCCGTACATCGCGTAGTCGTCGCGTTCGTCGGTGTAGGCGACATCGCGCTCTGGGCCGCGCACCATCAGCGAGACCTGCACGTTGACCACGCTCGGCCACTGGTTGTTGGCGGTGATGGTGGTGGCGCTGAAGTACTGGGTGGTGGGAATGGCGCCGTCGGTCAGCACGCCGAAGGTGGCCTGCAGCTGCTCCACGCCCGCGACCACGTCTTCCTGCACCAGGCTCGTGCCGTTCAGCACCAGGCGCGCCAGGGTGGGCGTGGTGTCGTCGGCAGCGTCGCAGACGCCTGCCGTGCCACGATCCTGGGACGCGCACTTGCGGATGAAATAGATCACCGTGCGGTATGCGTAATTGGCCTGGGTCTCAGGTTCGGGAACCTCGTACAGGTCTCCCGGCAGATCGGTCATGTCCTGGTCGCCGCGGAACAGGATGCCGGCCGCACCCACCTTGGCGCGAAGGTAGACGTCGGTCGCGACCAGAGAAGCGGTCACCGTGCGCTCGGGATCCGCGTAGCGGACCACCAGCACATCGGTGTTCGGCACGTAGTCCGCGGCCGGAATGCAGCTGAGCGGCGAACTCGCGCCGCCCTCGAGCGCGAAGAAGCCGACCGAGGAGATCACCGGTGATTGCGTGCAGGTGGTGGCGATGGGCAGGGAGGCGAGGTCGGCGTCGACGTCGATGAAGTCCGCTTCCACGCCGCCCCAGTGGTCGCCCATGCGCAGGTGGTACTGGATCTGGTTCAACGCATAGCGCGCGTTCTCGTCGAGCACATTGGTGCTCTCCTGCAGCCGATAGGCGGTCTTGTTGCTGACAAAGATGCTGACTACACCGGACAGCAGGATCAGCCCCACGGTGATCGAGACCATCACCTCGACCAGCGTCATGCCTGCCTGGCGGCGTGCGATGGATATGCTCATATAGGGACGTTCCGCTCGTCGCTTCAGTTGAGGTCGAGGCCTGGCACGACGGTCATGACCAGGCGCTGTACCACCTGGTCCTCGTCGTCGTTGCCGCTGCGGCCGAGGTCGTCCTTGCCGCTCGTGCGTTCGACCCATTGGATCTTGATGGCGTACACCTCACCGGCGTCGTCGCAGGCCCAGGCGGAGCTGTCGCCGTCATTCGGCGTCGAATCGCGGCAGACCACGCCAACGCCAGACGGCAGCACGTCGGCGTTGGACTGCAGCGGCGCGCCGTCGGTGTGCACGTTCCAGGCGGCGAGGTCGTAGGCGGCCCGCTGTTGCGCGTCGCATACCGCCGAGGCGCAGTCGTCCGCGGCCGAAGTCGGCATGTCGTCCTGCACGTTGTAGTAGCCGGACTGCACGCCGAACTCGTTGGCGCGCATCAGATCGGACATCGTCTCGGCCTGGGCGACCGCGATGGAGCGCAACTGCGAGCCATGGGTGAAGCGCATGCCGGCCACCTGCAGCCCGGCGATGCCGAGCAGGCCAATGGAGAAGATCACGATGGCGATGAGGATTTCGAGCAGCGTGAAGCCGCCCTGGCGGCGCGTCATGGACATGTCAGCGCGCTCCCGTTCGGCTGCTTGTCGAGTGAAGAGATGCGGCCGGTGTTGCTGATGCCGACCGCCTTGGCATGGGCGGCTCCGCGGAAGTCGCAGAGCGTGAAATAGGTGGTGGCGTTGGGGCAGGTTTCGAGCGTGGCGAGGCTGGAATCCGTGTTGCAGCGGACCGAGCCATCGCCGACGTAGACCAGCACGTCGGGGACGCTGACCGCCGGCGTCAGGGTATTGGTGCCGTCAAAAGCCTTCTGCTGGATGAGCAGGCAGTCGGTGGTGGCGCCAACCGCGCAGTCGTCCACTCCTGAACCGCCCTTGTTCAGGACGCCGTTGCCGTTGCGGTCGACGAACACCAGCCAGCCCTTGTTCCAGCCGTTGCCGGTGCCGGCCGCGTCGCAGCTGGTGCCGTTCTCCGACACGCACACCACCACCCGCTGGTTCAGCTTGATGGCCTCGCTGCGGGCGTGGGAGAGGGCGGTCGAGAGCGAATTGATCTGGGTGGTCATGCGGCCGTTCTGGATGTAGCTCTCCACGCCGGGGATGCCGACGCCGAGCAGCACACCGAACACCGCGATGGCGACCATCAGCTCGATGATGTTGAAACCGCTTTGTCGCTTCATGGCGGCGAGTATCGACAGCGCGCGCGAGGATTCCAGCCCGCCGCCGCTGAACGTCGCAATTCGGCCCGTGAACGGTCAGCCGATCAGCGGGGCTGTGAAGCGCTTCACGCGAGGCCGGCGGCGGCCACGGCGGGTGACCAGCGGTCCGGGATACCCATTCCCCGAGAAGTAAATGCAAATAATTCGCATCTGTTCTGGACAGGTCGACCCGTATCGGTATACTTCCGGCCATGGACATGGTCACCCGAAACGCTCCCGAGAGCCGCGAAGGAATCGCGGCGCTGCTGCAGCGTTTCGGCATCTCGCCGACGCCCCAGCGCCTGCAGGTCGCCAGCCTGCTGCTGGAGCGGCACCAGCACCTGTCGGCTGACCAGGTCCTGCTCCGCCTGCAGGAGAACGATGCCCAGGTGTCCAAGGCCACCGTCTACAACACCCTGGGGCTGTTCGCCGAGCGCGGCCTGGTCCGCGAAGTCATGGTCGACGCCACCAAGGTGTTCTACGACTCGAACACCGTTCCTCACCACCACTTCTTCAATATCGACGATGGCACCCTGACCGACGTCCCCGCCGGCGCGGTGGTCATCGACCATCTGCCCGACGCCCCGGCCGGCACCCGCACCGACACCGTCGACATCGTCATCCGCGTCCGCAACCAGGGCTGAAACCGCCGCCCCGTTCGATTGACGCAGGCGTGCCGCATTGCGATGATTGCGCCCCCGCCGGGCAGCCCTCGTCCGGCAGCGGCGCGCCGTTCCAGGCCTGCCGTGCTCCATGCCGGAGTAGCTCAGTCGGTAGAGCAACTGATTCGTAATCAGTAGGTCCGCGGTTCGATTCCGCGCTCCGGCACCATCGCCCCATCCGGCAACAGCACCATCAGCTCTTCCTTTACCGTCCCTCAACCAGTAGCGCGATCACGCCTTCCGAGGACGTCCACGGGCAGCACCATCTCTTTCGGCTACCGCTCTCGCACTCCTTATGCAGCCGCGTCGCGATCTTGATGGCAATTGCTTGCAACTCCCCCCTGTCGAGCGGCGGGACCTTACGTCATTGAGTCTAGCCTTCGTTCGAGCGAAGGGCAGGAACGAGAGCCTCCTGTCGGCCATTCTCTAGGCGAGGTCACTACGGCAGCGCGTTCACTCACCTGACCATGGGTTACGCCGCCACCCCCCGATCGCAAAGATTTGACCACACAAGATATAAGCATTAGGGTCTCGGACAGTGTCCTGGCAAGTGGCCGTGTGGGTGATGGCGTGAAGCGTACTCAGCTCCCCGGGAAGCGGCGTCCTCCGGACGACGCAAGCGAATCGCCGACTTCGGTCCCCCCGACTTCCCCTGTCCCCAAACAGCCGCTGGCTACACCCCGAGGCGCTCGCCTCGAGAACTCGTAAGCGTGAGCGACATCGTCCCCCTGTTCGCACACGCGGGTCTCGATACCTGCGACCGCGAGCCAATACATATTCCAGGTTCGATCCAGCCCCACGGCGTCCTGCTAGTGGTCGAGCGCGACGATTTCACCATCAGGGAATATGCGGGAGACATACGTTTCGTTCTCGGTATCGATCCCGGCAGGCTGAGACAGATGTCTCTGGCCTCACTTTTCGATCAGGCTGTCGTGCTCCAAACCGCCCGGCACGTTCGTGACTCCACGAAAGTGGTGATGCCCTCGATTATCCTGAACGTGGGGTGCACCACTGGCAGTCTGCCGCTTGACCTCACGATCCACGCCCGCGATCGTCGCGTGGTCGTAGAAATCGAACCAGCGCGCAGAAGCCTCTCAATCCAGGGCGATCCGCTGGCCCGAGTCACGAACATGATTTCCGAGCTGGCTGAGGCTGTGGACGTCGAATCCTCCTGCGCAATCGCAGCCCGAACGGCGAGGGCTCTGTTCGGGTTTGATCGAGCAAGCGTATACCAATTCCAAAGCGACCAATCCGGAAGAGTAATCGCGGAAGATGCTGCCGAGGGTGTCGAGGGATTTCTGGACCTGCATTTTCCTGCCTCGGATATCCCGGCCCAGGCGCGAGAGATGTACCGTCGCACCTGGCTGAGAGTCATTCCCGACATCGATTACACGCCCGCGCCCTTGATTGCCTGTCCCGGTGTGACCGTTGATGAACCGCTGGATATGACTTGCTGCAGTCTTCGCAGCGTTTCCCCTATCCACCTCGAGTATCTCCGTAACATGGGTGTGACGGCGTCGGCGTCGTTATCAATCGTGATTCGGGGCCAGTTGTGGGGGTTAATTGCATGCCACAACTACTCCCCTCGTTACGTCGCTACAGATCTGCGCGCTGCCGGTGAACTATATGCCCAAATTTTTTCGCTCCATCTTGCAGCGACGCTAGAGACTGATACGGCGCGCCGAAGAATCGCACCACGCGCTGCGCAAGTCGCTCTTGCGAATAGCGTGCCCCTTGCCTCCGATATCGCATCGGCACTGGTCGAAGGGGAAGTCACAGTGCGAGATCTAATCTCCGCGGGCGGAGTAGCAGTGCTGCAAGACAAACGTGTTCTGACCCTTGGCGAAACACCTCCCGCGCATTTCATTTTGGCTTTGAGTGACTGGCTCGATGGCTCTGGCAGCACGGTTTTTTCCTCGAATCGCCTGCCTGCAGACTTTCCTCCGGCTGCCGAGTTCAGTGCGATTGCCAGCGGCCTGCTCGCAGTGGCCGTGTCGCGGGAGCCGTCAAATTACGTGATGTGGTTTCGGCCGGAACTGGCGCGCACCGTCAAATGGGCGGGTAATCCGCATAAGCTTGTAGACATTGGTGTGCACGGCATACGGTTAACGCCGCGCAAGTCATTCGAAGCTTGGCAAGAGGAAGTCCGCGGCTTTTCATCGCCCTGGGACGAAGTGGACGTTGCTTCCGCGACTGCATTTCGGCTGTGGCTGCTCGAAACGGTCATGAAGCAAATGGAAGAGGCGCGTCGCGAACGTGAGGCGCAATATTCCCGTCAGAACGTTCTGATGGCCGAACTCGACCATCGCGTCAAAAACTCGCTAATGACCATACAAACATTGGCGAGACATGGTGAGTCCAACGCGAGATCCTTGAGCGAATACGTGGACGATCTCGAGCGTCGCATCATCGCAATGGGCAGGGCGCACGCCGTACTAGCCGAAGACAAATGGGATGGGGCGTCGCTTCATTCCCTTTTCTCGACGGCATTGCGAGGACATGTTGAAGCGGGCAGCCCGCAGATCGAACTGTCAGGCCCCGACTGTCGCCTGTCGGTCGCCGCGACCATGACGCTGGCAATGGTCATCCACGAACTGATGACTAATGCAGAGAGATACGGAGCACTTTCACTGCCCGGAGGACGGGTGGGTCTGAAGTGGTCCGCAAGCAAAGAAGACCATTCTCTTGTCATTCGGTGGAAAGAGCGCGATGGGCCGCCCGTGGCCGAGCCGATTCGACGTGGCTTCGGTGCGATGATCATCGAGCGAAGTCTGGCTTATGAACTGCAAGGCAGCAGCGAACTCATGTTCGAACGCGACGGGGTCGCCTGCACGATGGTCATCCCAAACCGCCATCTAACATCAATTTCAATGGAGTGAATTGGCAATGCCGCGCCCACGCGTACTCATCGTTGAAGACACGTTGCTCGTCGCCCGATTTCTGGAGGAGGTATGCGAGGCGCTTGCGCTGCAGGTGGTCGGGCCGGCAGGAACTGTCCAGGGTGGACTTGCATTGGCACGCGAGGCAGCTATCGACCTCGCGATACTGGACATAAACTTGCACGACGAACTGGTGTTCCCGGTGGCCGACGCTCTCGTTGCGCGTGGCATCCCGTTCTTCTTTTCATCCGGTTACACCGCTAAGGCGATGATTCCCGAGCGCTTTGTAGATCAGGAGCTTTTGTCCAAACCCTACGAAGTCGATGCGCTGATGGTCATGGTCAAGCGGACGCTGGCGAGAATTTCTCCGGTGCAGGCCGCCTCATCCGGAGAAAGCTGAGCGGAATCCTGCGACCTCCGTCGGCAGAGCCGCGTCGATGACACTATCGCTCATCGAGTTTTCGTAGACCGTTGCGTTCTCTAAATCAAGCTGGAACATCAGAACCGCGTTCAATGTGTCGGCGATGCCGACGCCGCAGTGGATGCTCATACGCTCGTGCTTTTTGGACGCGGTGCCATGGACGGGAATATTCCGTCTAACTTCTCCTCCGACCGAGAAGTGCCGGGCACCAGGGACGCCCGGATGGGTCGTTGGCGTAGTGCAGGCGTGCGGCGCCGTGCAGAAATCGCCGGAAAGCATCCTCTTGATGCTCCCGCATGCGGTCTGTACGGATGTCGACGGGCAGGAATGAAGTTCTCCTCCGGACCTGCCGAACCGGTTTACTTGGCCGACACGAGGGGCGGCCCTGGAACTTGGCGCCGAGCGTTCGCCCTGGCACAGCCACCGCCACCAAATGGCGTGGAGGCACGCGATGATTCAGCCGTGGCCAAATACTTTGGTGACGAGTTCACTGTCCAGATATTCGCGCACGTTCTGAATCTTGCCCGCCTCGACATCAAAAGCCAGGCAATAGTCGTTGTTGTAGTCGAGCCCGGACTTGGAACGCGCCTGGCCTTTACCCTCTACGATGACATGGCCACCATCGGCAACGATTGATTTCACATGGAGCTTGATGCCGTCTTCTAGCATCTCGCCGATGACGGTAAACAGTCCAGTCATCAATTCGTCTTTGCCCTTGAAAGTGCCCGCAAAGCGATGGCTGCCAAAAAAAATGTCCATGAAACGTCATCGGCTAAGGTGCTCAGTAACTTCTCCGCATCGCTGTTGGCGATGGCTTCAATCAGTTCCTCGACGATTTCTGTGCTGGATGGGCTCATGGGCTTTTCTCTTGAAATGTTCGTAGGGGATCAGAGTCCCTCGACCGCCAAGGGGCCGGGTTGCGGGTCTTTAGGCAGAATAGCAGGCAAGCACTGGAGTCGCAGTCTTCAGCCGTCTTGGCCGCTCCCTTGCCGTTGTGTTTCTGGACCGACGTCCTTGGTCCACACCTATTGGCCCAATGTTCGCTCAGATTGACCCGCCTCAGTCTGTTCCGCGTCCGACTGGGAAACTACGATGCGATTCCCATTCGAAAAGGCTTTGCCGTGAAAATCCGTCAGATCAGAAACGCCACGCTTGTCATCGACTACGGCGGTAAGCGGTTCCTTACCGATCCATGGTTTGGCCCCAAGGGCGATTTCCCAGGCTTCGAAGGCACTCCCAATAGTCATCTCCGCAATCCGACGGTCGATCTCCCGGTGGCGGTCGAGGACCTTCTGGATGTGGATGCCGTGCTCCTGACCCACGTTCACCCGGACCACTGGGACGACCATGCGGCCCGCGCCTTGCCCAAGAACATTCCATTCTTTGTGCAACATGGCGGTGACCGCGAAATCATCCGGGCGGCCGGCTTCACGGACATCCGTGTGCTCACGGGCAACCCACTATTCGAGGGCGTCAAGATCATCAAGACGCCGGGACAACACGGATCCGATGAGTGCGTTACCGCCATCTACGACCTCCTCGGCGAAGTGTGCGGGGTGATTCTCAAGCATGCTTCAGAACCGACCCTTTACCTCGCGGGAGATACGGTCTTCAACGACTATGTCGCCGGCAATCTCCAGAGCTTTTCGCCTGATGTCATTGTGCTCAACTGCTGTGATGCGCAGGTGACAGGTTTAGGGTCGATCATCATGAACGAGGAAGATGTTCGGGAAGTGTATCGACGGTTGCCGAACGCCCGCATCGTGGCCAGCCATATGGAAGCCGTGAACCACGCGACGCTCACCCGCGCAGAGCTTCGTGAGTACCTGGCCGACAATGCAATGACCGACCGTGTGTTGGTGCCCGAAGATGGCGAGACCTGCGCCCTGTAGTTACCGGCCGAAGCGACGACCTCGCGCCCTCATAGGAGCACAAGAGAATGTCTATTGAAGCGAACAAACAACTGGTACGGCAGTTCTACTCTGCGATCGAAAAGGGTGATTTCGACGCACTGCACGACATGGTGCACGAGGACTTCGTGTTCTACAGCCAGATTGACACGCCCAAGCCCGGCGTGCAGGGGTTGGTGGAATCCGAAAAGCCCAGTTTCGACGCCTTCGAGAGCTTTATCTTCCCCATCGATCAGCTCATTGCAGAAGGCGACAAAGTGGTGGCTTACATGCGCTTCGAGGGTAAGGGCTATCGAACGGCGAGTTTCGGTGTAGAACCGCGCGGACAGGATGTCCGCATTTCGTTGATGATGCTGCTGACGTTCAAGGATGGCAAAATCATCGAGAAGCGCGCGCACTTCGATACCGGGGATGTCTTACGACAGCTTAATGCCTGAGATTCGGAGCCGGGCCGCTTCAGAGGGGGCCGTGGGTCACCCGGCGACTTAAACCCAGCTGCGCTTCGCGCTGGATTGAGGCATGGCGGGACGGAATCGGCGCCTTGTCGATGGCGCCGAATCGTTCCCGCCAAATGGTGGGGGACACGCCCAGGACAGCGCGAAAGTGCATGCGCATGGCGGCGACTGAACCAAAGCCCGCCGTATCGGCAATGGTCTCAATTGATTCGTCGGACGATTCCAATAGCCGCTGGCTGTAGAGCAGCCGCTCTTTCAACAGCCAAGCCGCTGGGCTTGTACCTGTCACGGCCTTGAAATGACGCGTGAAGCTGCGGCGACTCTTGCTCGCCTCCGCAGCCAGCGTGTCCACGCTATGCGGTTCGTGCAGACGCGTGCGCACGGAGTTCATCAATTCGGTGATCCGGCAGTCCCCGGCGGCGGCGGGTAGAGGCTGGTCGATGAACTGCGACTGCCCCCCGTCGCGATGAGGAGCAAAGACCAGCCGTCTCGCAGTCCTGTTGGCCTCAATGGCGTCTAATCGCGTGCGGAGCATGTGCAGGCAGACGTCCAGGCTGGCAGCGGTACCCGCCGAGGTGAGCACATTGTTGTGCTCGACGTACAGGACGTCCGGGTCAATGTCTATATTCGGAAAACGTGCGGCTATGCGGTCGGCGAATTCCCAGTGGGTCGTGGCACGCCCACCATCCAGCAGTCCCGCCGCTGCGAGAACATAGGTGCCGAGGCACAGGCCCACTATCTGGGCCCCCCGGTCGTTAGCGCGCCGCAACGCCGACAGGAGACGCGCCGGCGGAGCATCGAGGGCGTCCCGCCACCCCGGCATGATCACCACATCAGCCTTGTCGATGGCACTCAAAGGCGCCAGATTGGTGAGGCCAAATCCAGAGGACGTCTTGATCCGCCCCGACTCGCCCGCGCAGACGGTGATCTCGAAGCGTGATGCGTCCTGGTCTGACGCCGCAAAGACAATGCATGGCACGGAGAGATGGAAAGGAATGACTTGCTGGAAAGCCACGACGACGATGGAACAGCGGACGCATTCTGAAGTCATGGGCTTGCCAGCGGTCGACTTGCTAGTGGCCTAAGACTACCCCGAATCTCGATTTGGGCCAACGGAAGTCAGGCGGGTGAGGTGCTGTCGTCCTCGCTGGGAATGAATTGGCCTGAATGTTACGCGGTGTGGCCCGATTGCAAGGCCTGCCGACACCTATTGGCAGATGCAGATGGTCGTGTTGCGTGAATTGTCTGCGCAGCGGTGTGCGACTGCTGGCGTCGTCAGCGGTTACAGTCACGGCCCCATACTGGCCCGATGTGGACGTCAATTGTCCCGACGGATACTTCGGGGGCCGCGAATAGCCTCCGACGATTCCTCTGAACCCATTTGCCCGCGCGTTCTTTCGCGGCGTGTCGTGCCACAGCTTCGACAGTCTGAGGTGGCGAGACTCGGCAAGTCGGCTCCACGCGTTGCTGCCAGGAGGCGATTCAGGTCATTCCATCAGGGGCCTTTGTGTCCCACACGGCTTCAGCGAGTCGTCGTACTACCATCGAGAGGTTGAACGAGAGGGCGTGCGGTGAATGCCATAACGCACCCTGGTTTCTCATCCGGCTGCGCGCCCGAGCGACAGTACAGACTCGGCGTCGCGCAGGCAACGACGCCACTTCGGGACAACTGCACGACGGCCCGAGCACCGTTCTGCTCGTGTTCCGCACCGCCCGTGAGTTCTGTGCGTCGGTCCTTCGTTTACATTGGCCTTCCAGGGCTTCCATAAGCATGACTGGCCCAGAGCTGGCGCAAGTTGGCCCGACCGCGGCGTAAGGTGCCATCGCTCTAGAGCTAACATGGATAGGACGCCGCAGCGCGGCATCGGATTCCGCATGGGGGCAAACTCGATGATCGACAATGGGGCAATTGTCGAATTCCCGAATCCGGGTGTTCGATTGATCGATGAGGCGGAGGGGTTCGTCGCCTGGGAAGGGACTTTCGAGCCCGGTACCGCCACCTGCCCGCACCGCCACCTGCGCGACTACATCGCGTTTTTTCCGGAAGGTGGTGAGCTCACGCTGCACCACGTTGCAGGCGAGGTAGAGGAGTACGCCGTGTTGAGCGGTGGCATGACTCCCCTGCCGTCCGCTACCGGCGGTGCCCGTTTTGCCATCGCGCCAGGGACCGCCATTCGTTCACGAGTCCCTCAGGATGGGACCGCGCACGTGGCATTGAACGAAGGCGCAAAGCCGCTGCAGATGGTGTTGGTTGAGTTCAAGTAGCGCACGGCACGACCTTCCGGCACCAACGCAGAATATTCAGAGATTACTGCCAACATGAGCCCAAAACGTGATGTTGCCTTGGTGAACGCTCTCATTCGTACAGTGGATCTCCATGACAGCGTTGCGGAGGCGGTGCTTATTCGCAATGGGCGAATTGCAGCCGTCGGTTCGGAAATCGAGGTCAGGCGTGCGGCGGGGCCTGAATGCGAGATCCGTGACATGGCCCGCGCCACAGTAGTGCCTGGGTTCATTGACGCCCATAATCACCTGAGCATCGCCGCGTTCGCGCCCGATTGCGTCGACTGCGCGACGCCACCGAAGTCGTCGCTCACGGAAGTCCTCGAGGCCATCGAACAACACTGCAAGCATGCCCCGCCGGGACAGTGGGTAAGGGGCATGGGTTTTAACATGTTCCACGTAAGGGAGATGCGCAATCCAACCCGAGGTGAACTCGATGAGGTTGCCCCTCACAACCCCGTGTTTCTGATTGATGCAAGTTGTCACGCCGGCTTTGTAAACAGTCTCGCGCTGGATCGTGTAGGCATCGATGAGCATGCGCCGGACCCGGCAGGTGGCGAAATCGAGCGCGACAAAGCGGGGGTGCCCACAGGCACATTGCTGGAGAATGCAGCGAATCCATTGCATTCGGCGTCCTGGAATGCTTATGCGGAGCGGGATTGGGATCACTCAGTCCAGTTGCTGAACGCGAAAATGCGTGAATACCTGGCGGTAGGTATTACCTTCGTCGGTGACGCAATGGTGACGGCTAAATCCGCCGAGCTTTATCGACGCGCGGACGCGCAGGGAATGCTGCCCTTTGGTGTCCAGATGCTGCATGCCGGCGATCACTTTTTCGACACGCACGATCTTCGACGTTCCGACATCATCGACCGTATCAAGCAACCTGGAAGTGACCGACTGATCGGCGGGACCATGAAGATCTTCGTCGACCGCGCATATCCAGGGCCGGCGATCGACAAGATGCACAACGGATGCTGCGCTCATACAGGCGTTGCATTTTACCCGAAGACGGAAGTCGGCCGCCTGGCGAAAAAGGCGGTGGAACTCGGCATCGGAACGGCCATCCATGGGATGGGAAACTGCGCGGTGAACACAGTCATGGACGCATACGAAAGCAGTCGGAGCGGCCGCAGCAGTGATGCCGTGCTACGTCTGGAACACGCGTTCGTTGCTGAACCGAGGCAGGCACCCCGTATGGCTCAACTGGGCATCGACCTTGTGGCCAATCCGGGCCTGGCCGGGCTCTGGGGGGAATTGTTCAATTTGTGGCGCGGCGATGGCCAGGACCACCTGCGGGTATTCCCGGTCAAGAGCATGGCTGATGAAGGCGTACGGGTGAGTCTTGCATCAGACCATCCGTGCGGGACCTTCTCGCCGGTGGAAATCATCGCGACGGCAGTGAACCGGAAGTCGTTGAAAGGGACGCCGATAGACCCGGAAGAGGCCATCGCTCCGGCAGAAGCACTTCGCATGTACACGATAAATGCGGCCCATGCCTCTGGGCTGGCGGGTCAGCAAGGCAGCATCGAGGTTGGCAAGCGCGCGAATCTGGTCGTCTTGGACAGGGATATCGTCACCTGCCCTCACGAGCAGATAGGTCTTGCGCGTGTAACCGCGACGTACGTCGATGGGATCTGTATCCACAGCCTCTGAACTCGTCTGACGGTACACGCATGTTCGGTGGGAGGCCGGAGCCAGTGGCATCGAGTCATGGCTGCGGATGGCGAAGGGCGATGGAGTTTGCGTGCGAAACAACGCGCACCCGACACCCCCTGCGCTCTCTGCACCGCGCGCTCCCGCGAAGTGGTGCTTCAGGCGACTTCGACCAGCGGCGGCGGTGGCGGCTTCCGGACCTCGTAGTCGCAGCGCCTGATGTCGTCCAGGGTCCACATGCGTTTCGGTTCGAGTGCCGGTTGCGCGATCAGCGTCTCGCCGTCTTCCCGCACGAAGCCCATGTCGCGGATGACGTCCGACAGCTCGTAACCGTCGTAGCGATCGAGGAAGGTCTGGAAGCCCTGGTAGCGCACGGGCTCGCGGAAGAAGATCTCCTGGCAACCTTGCGAACAGAACGTGAAGAGCTGACCCTCGTGCATGCACGAACGTCCGGAGTTGGCGGCCGGCAGGGGAAAGATGATCGGCAGCTGGCAAACCTGGCAGAAGTTGGGCAAGCCGCCCAGCGCCTTGAGGACCAGGGCCTGCTCGTCCGGGCCGGTGCACGCGTTGTAGGCTTCCCAGAAGGCGCCGTAGTTCGCGTGCCAGCCAGGATACTTCTTTTCGAACCACTCCATGTCCGCGGCGGTCATGCCGTCGTAGCGGTGGTAGAAGACCGGCCAAGCGCCGAAAAGGTAGATGGCTGCGGAATGAGAGAGGTTGTCCTGGTCGGAGATCATTCTCGCCAGGTGCCTGGGGGGCTTGATACCGTATTTCTCGAGTTTCTGGTAGAAGCTGCCATAGAACTCGTCGAACACCCAGCGCATGTTCATTTCTTTCGCCGACTCCTTCCGTTTGGTGACGAAGTAGTCCGTGAACAGGTTGATGCCGACGCTCAGGCTCGTGTGGATGCGCCACGACCACTTGTCGAGTGCCTCCTGGACCAGGGGCACATTGCGGTCGTCCTGCAGCAACGTCGCGAAGGTTGCCCAGCCGTTCGCCATGTGCCGGGACTCGTCCGACTGGATGGTGAGCATGGTGGATGCCATGGCGTTGTCGCCGTGGGCGGCCGCCGCCGTCGATAGCCCGACGAAGAAGACGTTGGTGTAGGCCGTCTCGACGAACATCTGCAGGCCGAGCGAGGTTTCGACCGGATCGCAGGTCATCAAATCCTCGATCATTGAGCGGAATATCCCGCCGCCGACACTCGTTCCCGCCGCGCGCATCGCAATGTCGTATCCGGCCGGGTCGCGCCAGGTACGCAGATGATGGCGCAGGGTGTTGATCTCGAGCTGCGAATGCCGCACTTCGTCCAGGCTTTGCATCATGTAGCCCTGCCGCAGCGCCATCGGCGCCACACTGCGCACCATCCGCCCCATCTGTCGTGCCGCGGAGTACTCGATGCCGGGCAGGTTGGACAGCGCGAACTTCATGCCTTCCATCCACCGCGCATCCGGTTGCGCGTCGCTCAGTCGACTCGATGCTTCGAGTATCGCGTAGTGCCGGTTGTCCTTTTCCTGCTCGGTCTGGAAGTATTCGCGAACGAAGGTCTTGAAAGGGTCTACCGGTTTCAGTCCCTCGAGGTGAAAGCGGGTCTTCTCGGTCAACTTCTGATCCTGACGGATGTACGTCGGATCCCAGTCAATCGACTTCACGCGATCGTAGGCGGCGGACAGTGAATCACTCATGGGACGTCATCTCGCTTTCTCGTGCCTGCCATGGTCAATCTGCCAGCGCTTCCTTGATGAAGACGCCGTTTTGGCTCACCTCGACCTGGCCGGTGTAGCTGACGAAGACCACGAGCAACGTGGACACGTCGTAGGGGCGGCCGAGCTCTTCGGCGATGGTTGCAACATTGAGTTCAAGGCGCCGTTCGTTGCTGATCGTCACGTAGGATCCGTGGTCTTCCACGAAGGCGTCGGGATTGTCGATGCGGGCGGCTTCGGCAATTGCCGATGCTTCTTCGCCGGCCATGAGCTTCACGCTGACGCGCGTCGACTCGGCAAGTGCTGGACTGTTCATGGCGCTCCCGTTGCGGCATCGAGACCGCCTTCCTGCAGGAGCCGGCGCCATTCCTCGAACACGGTTGCTCGCGCCTTGGCAAAGCTCTGCACCGGCACGTCCAGCGCTTCGAACAGGGGCGCGATCGCGTCGCAGGCGTTCAGCACCTGCGGCGTCCACTCACCGAGCCAGGCGCTCATGACCTGCGCGTTGCCGGCATCCTGTTCGAGCAGAAACCGCACCAGCGCGGAGGCGGCCGCCTGGCGCGGAAGGCGATCCTTCTCCGCGCCTTCGGCAATGACCGAAGTCACCGGGTCGCCGTGCCTGGGGGCCGCACGCAGGACGAGTTCGCGGTTGAACAGCGCGGCGAACAGCGGCTCGTAGACCAGATTGATGACGAAATTGATTTCGCCCCAGTCGCGCGAGGCCATCAGGTACTCGATGACTCGGCGCGTCGGCTGCCACAGGGGAGATTCCAGCCAGAGCGCCTTGCACTGGCTTTCGTCGTAATCCGGCAGTCCCGTCTCGAGCGCCATGCCGTAGAGCGCAATGTCCTGCGAGTGGCGGTCTTTCTCCAGGCCCTGGAACAGCAACGGTCCTGCCACGACGTCCGACAGCGCTTCGCGCTGGGCGTAGCTCAGTGCGAGGAACAGACCATATTCAGGGAACCGGTAAGCCGCATAGTGCGTTTCCAGGAATGCTCGCCACCGCGGCAGCAGGCCATCGAACAGGCGCGCCCGCTTCGCGCCCTCCACCGCCTGCGTGATGGCGCTGCCGGTTGCGACCTGTCGGGCGACATACGGGCGAAACCAGTCCTCGGCCGGGTCGCGATACGCCCACCAGTCCTGCGCGCGCAGTCGGGTGGAACGGGCGTCCCAGGGCGCGCGCCCATCCTGGTCACGATTGAACCAGCCCTGGGCCGCGAAATTCCCGGGATCCCATTGGCTGTGAAGGGTGACTTCTTCGTACTGCGTGGCACGGCGCTTGGCCGGCTCGAAGTAGCGAAACGGCACGAACTTGCTGCGTGGCGGCGCCTGGCTCATGGACGGTCCCCTCCGGACGCATCGATTTCGAAAAGCGCGAGCATTCGCGCACCGACAAATTCCTTCTCGGCAAGCGGCATAATTGCCGCACCGACGTTGCGGGCTGTGCGCAGCACGCGTGGCCGGCGTTCAAGCTTCCGGCAGAGCGGCGTGACGCCGGTGGCGGGACAATGCTTAATGACAAAACGCTCCGATAAAGACTATTCCGCCCGTGTCCAAGCCGTCAATAGCACTCGCGTGCCTTCTCCATGAGTTCCGCTGACGCACCTCGCAGGCGACGCACCCGCCTTGCCCCCGAGCAGCGCACCGCGCAGTTGCTGGACAGCGCCATCCGGGTCTTCGCCCGGACCGGCTTCGCGAGCGGCGTCCATGCACAGGTAGCCACGGAAGCCGAGGTCGCCGTATCGACCGTCTTCCTCTACTTTCCGACCCGCGAAGCGCTGGTCGATGCCGTCATCACCGAGATCGACCGTTACCTCGTCAATCTCGTGGCAAACATCGCGAGCACGAGACAGCCGTCCGTCGCGAAACTGCTGGCGATCCTTCACGAATTCTCGGTGACGGTGGATACCGCTCCGCACTACATCAAGATCTGGTTGAACTGGAGCACCGACGTCGACGACGCCAACTGGGCGCGCTACGTCGACTTCCAGGATCGGATCATCAGCGCATTCAGCGACATCATTGCGCAGGGCATCGAGGCCGGCGAAATCGTCGATGACACGAATCCCTTGCTTGGCGGCCATCTCGTGATGAGCGGCGGGCACATGCTGGCGCAGATGAAGTTCAGCGGACGAACCCAGGCCGAGGTCGACGAGTTCGCGCGGGTACTGGTTCGTGGCGCGGCCCCGGTGAAGGGCGCGGCCGGCGCGGGCAAGGGCCGGCGTCGGCGAAACGATTGACGTATCTTCGAATGCGATCGCGAGACCGGCAGCCATGTCGCACCACTGCAGACGTGCCACCGCGGCAAGGTCAATGAGCAGCAACAGACGAGAGAGCAGGCGTGAACTTCGAATCACGTCGGATCGAGCATCAGGACCCGAGTGACTGGCTGACTCCCAATTTCTCGGAGACATTGAACCCGCGCGGCCAGCGCCTGATGGCGTAGTTCCTCCAGTGCGTCCACAGCCGGCAGATCAACCTCGCCGTGCGCGTTGTGGTGCTGCGCGGCGCGGGCCGGGAGAGACTCGGCATGCAGCTGCGCGGCGGCTCAGGCAGCACCAGGGTCGACCCGGACTGCGTTGGTGTACTGGCCGTTCAGGCCACGAACGCTCAGAGCAAGACTAGCGCGGTGGATGAAAAGCTGCGGAAGGCGAAATCCCCTGGCGTCCAGCGCCATGCTGCTCGGGCCACTCGAAGGTGGGGCGGTGTTGGGCATCTAAGCCGACTTGGGAAGTCGAATGCATATATGAACGCATAACATATATTGGCCCCGCGATTCCGCGCCCCGCCACCAGCGCCCCTCCCTGTCACAGCACCATCCCCGCTTCCTCTTGCCAAGTTGTTGGGTAGCATGTGATGTTCACCACGTTTCCAACTGCACGTTGTCCCGTTCCATGGATGCACCGCTCAAGCGCGACTATCAGCACGACTTCGACCTGAACGACCCAGAGCTCAACACGCGGTGGGACGAGGTTGTCGCCCATCTGCATACCGGTTGCCCGGTTGCGCGCTCGGACGTGGGGGAGGGCTACTGGGTGGTCAGTCGCTACACCGACGTCGTGCGCTGCGCCAAGGAGTGGGCGACGTTTTCCGCGGCCGATGGGTTCATGGTCAATCGGCCCGAGGGTCTGCCGTACTTCGCGCCCGGCGAGTGCGATCCGCCGCTCCATGAAGCCCTACGCGCCGCCATCGCGCCGTTTCTGCGTCCGCGTGCGGTAGGGGCACTGGAGCCGGCGATTCGCCGCCACGCGAATGCGCTCATAGATGCCTTCTGCGCACAGGGGCAGACCGACATCGTGGCCAGCTTTGCCAATCCATTGCCGCAACTGGTGTTCTCGGTCGAAGTGGCTGGCATGGACCCGGTCGATATGCCCTACCTGCTGGAGGTGTTCGACCTGTCCGGGCCGGCAGAGCAAAGGGCCAGCAATTTCGCGCTTGGGATCGCCCGGATCGACGCCTATCTACGCCAGCGCGCCGAGCAGGCGCCGCGTGGCGATATCGTGGACGCACTGCTGGCCTTCGAGTTCGAAGGCTACACCTGGCAGGACAAGGTCGGCACGCTCTCTCAATTGACGATTGGCGGCATCGGTACCACGGGCTTTGCCATTTCGGGTGGTCTGCACTACCTCGCAACTCATCCCGACGCGCGACGGCGCCTGGTGGCCGATCACAGCCTGATCCCGCGCGCCATCGACGAGTTTCTGCGCGTGTTCATGGGTGCGCCAAACATGGCGCGGCGGGTCAAGGCGGAGACCGAGGTTGCAGGGGTGCGCATGCAGCCCGGCGATCGAGTGTTACTGTCTTTCGGTGCCGCGAGCCGCGATCCGAGCGTGTGCGAACGCCCACAGGAAATAGATCTGGCGCGGCCGGTCAATCGCCACCTCGCCTTCGGCGCGGGCAATCACAGTTGTATCGGCGCCTCGCTGGCGCGACTGGTGCTGCAGGTGGGTTTCGAAGCGTTCCTGGAACGTATTCCGGAATTCCGAGTGCCAGAGGATTTCGTGCCGCGGTACGAAACCGCCAATACGCGGCACATGGTATCGCTGCCGCTGCTGTTCGACCGGGCCTAGGACCCCAGGGCCTGCACGAGCTCGGACGTGCTCAAGACGCGCGCATAGTAGATCTCGAGATTCAGTAGCGCGGCGTTGTGTTCCGCGTCGGTCATCGCCGCGGTGGCATCGCTCACCACGATGACGTTGAAGCCGTGTTGAAATGCGTCGCGCGCGGTGCAGTCACAGCAGCCGTTGGTGACCAGGCCGGACACGATCACAGTGTCGACGCCGCGGGCACGGAGTTCACTTTCGAGCGCGGTATCGGCCTTGGGGTGCAGGGGACTCGACTGACGCTTGACGATCCTGAGATCGCGGTCATCCACGACCAGGTCCGGATGCAGATCATAGGACCCGCTGCCGGGCAACAGCGTCGATTCACCGGCATCCGCGCGTGCTTCAGGTGGGCCTATCGAATGCTGGGTGAACACGACCAGGCCGCCCGCCGCCCGCACCGCACCGTGCAGCCGATTGGCGTTCGCCAGGATGTCACGGGCATGTGGGTTGCCCATGGGCTGACCCTCGTCGATGAAGAAGCGCTGGAAGTCGATGGCCACGACGGCCGTCTGTGATGGGACCAGCGCGCGTGGCGGGTGCATCAGGAGGCCACGCTCGACGGCGTAACTCGGGAGGTCGACCTTGTGCATGCGCGCCTCGATGATTGGAACTTACCGTTGCATGGTCAGTGTTTGCCTTGCCCTGTGGGCTGGCCCGTGCCGCCACCTCGGCGAGGGGGGCGGCGCGATTATACGCAGCGGCCGTAGAGGTCGGGACGGAACCTATGCGGGACCTTGGCGGCTCGGCCCCAACCAGGCCCAGCAGTCTCCTGTCGAACGGGCTGCGGACCGGCTGGGTGCGACATTTCGGCAACTCCCGTCGGGCGCTCCGCAGTCGGCGTATGGGCGAGGGGCCGTTGCGCCGCTGTCAGAACACGATGGGCAGTTCGAGATGGCGTTCGTAGATGAAGTCGCGATGGGCGAGCAACGCCGGGGTGAGCGCGGCGGCAATCGCCGGGTTTGAATTGCCGTAGAGGTCCGGGCCACGGAAGGCGCTCGCCATCGGGCAGAGGTCGGGCGGCAGCGGCGCGAGGAAGCCGCAGGCCACGGCCCAGTGGATGTCGAGCGCGGACAGCGCGCCACCGATCAGGTAGCGCGGCCCGCTGCCGGGTTGTGCCGCGAGCTGGCGGTCGAGCGTCGTCAGCACCGCGACGATGCGCGACACCGCCACTTCGGCGTGGGCCGTGGTGTAGCCGTACTTGCTGCCCATGAAGGCGAAGAACTCTTGCCCGCGTGTGGCCGCGTCCTGCTGGCTGACCTGGGCGTGGATGGTCAGAATGCGCTTGTACCAGGTCAGGCCGAACTCGCCGGCGATTTCATTGATGAGGCCGAACATGCGCACGCGCTGTTCGATGTCGGCCGGCACCAAGGACGGCGAGGGCGCCAGCCGCTCGGCCAGGTTGAGCTGATCCACCCAGCTCGCCCGCGGGCGTTCGTCGTTCCACACCGCGACCGGCTGGCTGGACTGCCCGGTCCAGGCCTGGAGTTCGGACTGCGTGCCGCCCATGCCCATGGCGGCGTCGGCGGTGCCGGCGTTGCCGGTGACGACCGGCGTATAGGCGATACCCTTGACGTGGAAAATGCCCTTGCAGGCCTCGCGCCAGGGCCCGGGTACGGCGTAGTTGCCGAGCACCAGGCGCAGCCCCGGCATGTGCCTGGCTTCGGCGATGCTGGCGTAGCGCAGGCGGGTATCGTTGAGCTCGATGGTCGTGGACATGGTCTGTCTCGCGGCTTAGAGGAGGAACTTCGCGGCAGCGATTGTATGCCCCGCGTTCGCTGCAGCCAGCCTCGAGTGCGGCGCAGGGCGCGTCAGGTCGCGGCAGCCGACCTTGCGGCGCGGGCCGGCAGACCGATCAACGCGCGCCTCGGCGGGGCGCGCTGGTCGGCAGACGCGCGCTCGCATGGGTGCCGTCACACCCGCGCCACCTGCACCAGGTTGTCGGAGAAGGACGGCGCGTGGCCCATGTTGACGAACTCCGCCGAACTGACCACGTTGACCGTGCCGCGATTGAGCTGGCGCCAGTAACCGAGGGTGGCGACGACCACGCCGGGATTGACGTCCTCCGTAATCTCGGCGACGCCTTCGAAGGCGCCGCGGTCGTTGAATACCCGCACTGTCACACCCTGCTCGATCGCGCGCGCGGCGGCGTCCTGCGGATGAAGCAGCACGAACTGTTCACCTTGACCCTTGATCTTGTTCTCGATGTTCGCGTAGCAGGAATTCAGGAAACCGTGGCTCTTGGGCGAGACGATGTTGAGCGGGTATTTCGCCGCCAGCGTCGGATTGGTGGCGGGGGATTCGCGGCAAGGGACGTAGTCGGGCAGCTCGTCCAGCGGCTCGCCCCCCTGCATGTGCTCGTACATCTGGCGGAACGGGCCGGCGACGAAATTGCCATGCTTGGCAATGCTGGACTTGAACTCGCACTTGCCGGACGGCGTGGGGAAGTTGCCCGTGCGGTGCGGCGCGCGGTCGTCGGCGCCGCCGATGCTGAGATGGGCGTAGCCGTGTTCGCGCAACGTCGCGAGCGAGATGCCGGCACAGGCAGGGCTCGCCCAGTCGACATAGTGCTCGAGGCACTCGCTGTCGGACCAGCGGAACTGCGGTTCGGTGTAGCCCATGCGCGCGGCCAGGCGCCGGAAGATCTCGTAGTTGGACAGGGCCTCGCCCGGCGGCTCGACGCACTTGGCATTGTAGGTCAGGTAATTGTGGCCCCAGGACAGGATGATGTCCTCCATCTCCGCGCCCATCGCCGCCGGCAGCACGATGTCGGCGTAGCTCGCGGTGTCGGACAGGAAGTGATCGGCCACCACCAGGAACAAGTCCTCGCGCATGAGCCCGCGCACGATCTTGTCGCATTCCGGTGCCTGGGTGACGGGATTGGAGTTCCAGCACATCATCGACAGGATCGGCGGCTCCATCGGAATCTCGTTGGTGAGATGGCGGCCGATCTGCAGGTTGTTGATCGCGCGTGTGCCGGGCGGGATCCAGTCGGGCCGGCAGATAACATCGAAACGATAGGGATGCTCCCACACCGGCATCTGCATGACGCCGCCGCCGACTTCGCGCCAGGCGCCGACCAGGCCCGGCAGGCAGCACACCGCGCGGATGGTCTGGCCGCCGCCGTGGTGGCGTTCGAGGGCGACGCCGATGCGGATCGCGGCCGGCCGGGTGGTGGCGTACTCACGCGCCAGGCGGCGGATGTCCGCCGCAGGGATGCCGGTGATCTCCGCGGCCCACTCCGGCGTGCGCGCCTGCGCGCGCGCGGCGAGTTCGGCGTAGCCCGCCGTGTAGCGCTCGATATAGTCATGGTCGAGCAGGTTCTCCGCGATCAGTGTGTGGATCAGCGCCATCGCCAGCGCGCCGTCGGTGCCCGGTTTGGGCGCGAGGTGCCAGTCCGCCTCCTTGGCGGTGCGCGAGCGGTAGGCGTCGATCACCACCACCTTGGCACCGGCCTTCTGCGCGTCCTTGACGATGTGCCAGTGGTGCAGGTTGGTGCTTACGCTGTTGCAGGCCCAGATGATGATGTACTTCGAATGTTTGAAGGACTCCGGGTCCATGCCGCCGCTGGGACCGAAGGTCATCAGCCAGGCGGTAGCCGAACCTTCGCCGCAGAAGGTGCGCTCGGTCACCGTCGCGCCCATACGATTGAAGAAGGAGTCGCCGCCGTTCAGGCCGTGTACCAGGCCCTGATGGCCGAGGTAGCTGTAGGGCGCGATGGCCTGCGGGCCGTGGCTCGCGATGATCGATTTCCAGCGCGTGGTGATCTCGTCCAGCGCGGCGTCCCAACTGATGCGTGTGAACTGCTTGCTGCCCTTGGGGCCGCTGCGTTTGAGCGGATGGAGCAGGCGGTCAGGATGGTAGTGGCGCTTCTCGTAGTCCTTCAGCTTCACGCACAGGCCGCCGCGGGTCAGCGGGTGATGGGGATTGCCGCGCACGCCGACCAGCCTGCCGTTCTCCACTTCGAACACCATGGAACAAGTGTCGGGGCAATCGTGCGGGCAGCCGCCGTGATGCGTGGTCCTGGTTACCGTGGCCATGGGAACTCTCCACCGAGGTTGGAATTCTGCGGACACGATACTTAAATCCCGACTCGCTTACGATTCCGCCCGGCAGCGCCTTGAGAGAAGCCCTGCAGATTATGGCGTTTTATCGCGCGCCGCGTGATCGTCCGCCCGCCCTGGGCGAGGGTCAGCACTGCGGGCGCGCAGGCGAAACGAGCCTCATCGACACAGGCCTCGTGATTACGTGCGACCTGCCGGGGTTTAGAGGTAGTTGACCAGCAGGTCGGTGGATCCGACGAGGCCCTTGGCCGACTGGAACGGGATGCGGAGAACCGTTAGCTGTGCGAAGACGAACGCGAGGCCGGGGAGATGGTGCAGCAGCAGAGTTCGTCTATCGACTACCGCATTGCCGTCGAGCCGCAACAGGGCCGCAAGGTGTTCACGCTGCAGACGCTGCCGGCGTTAGGAGAGCCCTTCGATGACGATGCCGGAAAGCTTGCTGGATTCTCTCTGCACGCGGGTGTGTCGGCCCACGCGGGTCAACGCCGGAAGCTTGGACGGCCATGCCGTTACATCAGTCGGCCGGCCCTCTCGGAAAAGCGTGAAGGTGGATCCGGAAGGGCGGGCACCGGCAGACCGCCGTGCCGCGATGACTTCGGCACAGCGCCTGAAGCGGGTTTTCGGGATCGACTTAGAGACGCGCGCGGCCGGCGGCGCGACTCGCCGTCGGCGGCAACCCTCCCGCCAGGCTTCTAGCGGGAGGCCGAACCCGGCATGCCGTGGCCGGCGCGGCAGCTGGCCTGCTGTTGCTCGAGTTGGACGGTGCGGGCCAGCACGGGCAGCAGGCCGAGGCTGCCGGTGAAGATGACGAGTATCACCCAGACCTCGGAGCGCATGCCGGCCGCCCGGGCGCGATTCTGCAGCAGGAAAAAAGCCGCCGTCACGCCCATCAGCCGATCGAACCAGATCTGCATTCCCCACAGCGAACCGGTGGGTACCGGCCAGAACGCGGTGTGCCCCTCCTGGACGAGCGCGAACAGCGTCAGTACTGCCAGCGGCAGGAATGCGGCGGCCGGCACCAGCCAGCCCGGCCACGACACACGCTGCTTCGTCTGGGTAATGAGCAACATCACGAAGGCCGCCACGGCGAGTCCGCCGAAGGCCATCATCTGAAACGTGTACATACTCCCTCCTCCTGGACGACGGGCATCGTGCACGCGTTCGCGGTGACGACGCGGTTCGGGTATAGAGCGGGCTTAGGCGCAGCCGCCCTCGCGCGGCTCGTCGGGCCAGCGCTGAGAAGTGCTACGCCTCGACGACGGATCCCGTTCCCGAGAGCAGTGTAGACGATTGCCAGGCTGCGCAATGCCTCACGGACGCCGTAGCCGGGGCGCCCGTGGCGCCGCCCGAACTTGTGTCAGGATGCTGCTGCCGGCTCGTGCCGCAGCCATAGATCCTGGGCGTCACGCTGGCCGCAGGCGCCGGTGCGGCGCACCAGGTCCGGACGGCTGCCGTCGATGCCATCGTGCTCGCTGCGCGACCGTCGTCGAAACGCGAGTCGAGAAGTCCAGCGCTCGGGCTCGCATAGACGTGGCGATCGGGCGAATGAAACGCCGGTGACTCACGCGAGCCTAACCGCGTGCCGCCCACGCTGCTCTTTGGATCCACACGATGCAGGCTTCACCAGCCAAGCGGATCAGTAGCCCGCGGGACAGGCCGGACTTGGCGGGATGCTGACGAAGTGATGCACGAGCGTTCAATCCGTGGTCAGTCGCCTCGCAGTGGCGTGCGCTCCTCCTCACATCGAGAGGGGGGCACATCGTCGGAACCTTAAGGCGTAGACACCACGAAAAAATCGTTTTAATCGTTCTTGGAAAGCAATAATGCCGGCCTGACAATCGGATTAAAGCTTTTTTCTACCACTCCGCTATTTTGATCCGCGGCATCCAGTCGAGCCCGCCAATTCCTGCGCCCCCTCCCTCGGCGCCTTCGGACACTCATCTTCGATGTGGAGCCTCCAACGATGTTTGGACGCAAGCGCACGCCTCCCGTGGTTTCCCGTGATCTGCAAGACCAATCGCTTCACTCAGGGCGCGAGGCGTTCCGAGACAACTGGTGCGCGTTCAGTCGCGATCTTCCAGGGCACGATGCACGAAGTCACCAACCAGTCTGCGACTCTCTGGCATCTGTGATGCACAAGAACACAACGTCGAGGGGGACGCGGCCGTGACTGCATCAATCCATCAGACTGCGCCAGCGGCTACCCACCTACTGTGCTCCGAAGATCTGCCCGTTGGGCAGGCGCTGCCGTGGCCAGTCTATGATTCAGCCGGGAATCTCTTGCTGAGCGCGGGTCAACTCGTGAAGGATGAACACACGATTGATGCGCTCCTTGCTCGACACGCGTGCCGCGAGCTGTCCGCGGCGGATAAACAGCCCTCGTTGGATCGCGTCAAGTCGCACCGAGAACCCTTTACGGAGCTGGCAGCACTGCTCGATAAGCTCGCCGATGGTTTGGGCGCTATTTCTCGCGGCCGCGATGGAGTGGGCGCCGAATGGATCGCGGAACTCGCCGATGGCGTGGAAAGCCTTGTAACGCTTGATGACAATGCTCTGCTGGGCGCGTTGCTCTTGAATGAAGAGCTAGGATACTCAGTGGCCCACGCGTGTATGTGCGCATCTCTATGCGACATCGTGGCGCGCCGCCTCCCGCTCCGAGACTCGGATCGCAGAAGCTTGATTGCCGCTGCGCTAACCAGCAACGTAGGCATGTTCGATATCCAGGATCAACTGTCCGAGCAGGCTGGACCGCTTGACGACGCACAAGCGCGGGCCGTGAATGCGCACCCGGAGAAGAGCGTCAGGCTGCTGATACGGGCAGGCGTAAGCGACGAGCTATGGTTGGCGACGATCTCCCAGCACCATGAACGACTCGATGGGTCAGGATATCCTAACGGTCTGTGTGGCGACGCTATCGGCTTGACGGCCCGCTTGCTAGCTCTGTCCGACATCTACGCGGCAATGGTTCTCCCACGTCAATACCGTGATGGGATCCATGCGCAAGGCGCATTGCGGAGCATCTTCAGCCAGCGGGGATCCAAAGTGGATGCCCAACTCGTGGGACCGTTTATCAAGGAGCTCGGCGTCTTTCCACCTGGCGCGCTCGTGCGACTCCAATGCGGCGAGACGGCAATGGTGGTTCGACGCAATCCGGTTCATCCGCAGAAGCCCATTGTCAGGAGCGTCTACAACGCATTCGGCCGTCCTCTGGACCGGCCAACTGTGCGGGACAGCGCTGAAGCGTCTCCCTACACCATCGTCGAAGCCTTGCGGCGGCAGACGCTCCCTTTCACCCTTCAGGAGATGTGGGGCTATCGCTGACCCTGCGGACATCGAACTCTAGAAGCCACGCCCTCGTGTGGAACGTTTGCAGTGATCGACTCGGCGGTCGGCTCTCCGGTCTCTTCGGGCTTGACCGTATCGATCAACTTGTGACGGCCATGCGTTGAGGCACCGACCCGGGCGGCCATATCAGCGTGCGACTAGCCGCGGTCCTTGACCTGGCGAATGCCTCGTCTCGAACTTGGACGTAAGGCGTGCTCGGGCCACCTGGCTTCCTCCCATTCCCGTAATCCTAGGGCGAAATCTTCTCCGAGGTGGGGAAAACGCAAACTCTGAACCCAAAACCCCTGATCCCGGAGGCGTGCCCGCACTCACCGCCAGTGAGTGCTTCTGAGGAATCTCCGCCCATGACGAGCCCATCGCAGTGCTCACACCAGGCAGGTTTCACCATCCATGGGGATCAGGACCCTGCCGGCCAAACCCGCCTCGGCGAGGTGACGACGAAGTGCAGCGCGAGTGTTCAGTGCGTGGTGAGCCGCCTCGAGGTGGCTTGCAATGATCGTCGCATCGGGAGCGGCTTCACACACACGGCACACGTCTTCGCTGTTCATGATGATGCTGCCGAGCCCCACTATCTGGGCATCGCCGGCATTCAGGACAATGACATCGGGCCGGTACTGGCGAATATTGGCCTCGACGTACTCGTTCCAAACCGTGTCACCAGCCAGATAGAGAGTCTTCTCTGATGGGTGGCTGAATACGACCCCACACACTTCGAGCAGGCCGTCATAAGCGACCCCTAGCGCCTCGTCCGAGCCGTGTTGGCCCGGCACCTTCTTGAGTTTCACACCCTTGAATACCGGATTGCCGGTCAGCACACGCACATCGCTGAAAGTCTTGCCGTCGACATATCTGAAGTGCGCCCCATCCTCGAGGTCGATCCAGCCGGCCTGGCTGATGAATGCCTTGTCGGCGGCGTGCTGTACGAAAATCGGCATGTCCGCCGGGATGCTCTCCGCAGCCGTGTGGTCCCAGTGATCTGTATGGACATGCGTGACGATGACGGCATCCACGTCCAGGATTTCATCAATTGGTACCGGCAGTGGGGTGGTGGGTTGCCGTAGATGATCGTTCGCGCATCCGGGCCAGGCGGGCATGGAATCCTTGGGAGCCAGCCATGGATCGACCAGGAACCTGACACCACCGTATTCAATTACGAGAGTTGCGCTCCTTATCTGCCTGATCTTCATGAGACTGCTCCAGTAGGTTTCGTTTCGAGGCCTGGCAGTCTTACTCGCGGTCAAAAGCGACACAAGGACTGAAGCGCGATCCAGCAAAGCTTGGCCCGATTCTTACGCAATATGTCCCGGCGCGAACTACATTTCGACGTAGATGTGACTGATCATGCTGACGCCACCTGGCGACGCCGGCTTCACGGATGGTTGCGATACGGCGCGAGTCCATCGACGGTCAATTACGGGTCGCGGATGGCAGGAAGATTCGTGGCCACTATTCTTCACGCCGAGCGCGAGCCCCATGAAAATCGTGAATCACCCGACGCTCGACCGGGCGCAGCTTCAAAGCGGCCTGGCTTGCAACAAGAAGACTGACCGGAGCCCGGTGCCGGAGTGCCGCGAATCGTGCAGCATCTGACCGCTGACAAGTGTCAGCGAGATTAACGCGAGCGGAGAAAAATCAAATGTCTCTTGAGCAGAACAAGCAACTGGTGCGGAGCTTCTATGAAGCAATAGAAAAGGGCGACTTCGAGGCGCTGCACGACATGGTGCACAAGGACTTCGTTTTCTATAACCAGGTCGACACCGCGTGGCCTGGCGTGCAGGGCCTCATCGATTCGGAGAAGAAGAACTTCGATTCGTGGGAGAGCTATAAATTTCCGGTCGAGGCGCTCATTGCGGAGGGCGACAAGGTCGCGGCCTACATGCTGTTCGAGGGGCGGGGCTATCGCTCGAACCTGTTCGGCGTACCCGCCAACGGCAAGAACATACGCATCTCGATCATGATGTATCTCTCCATCAAGGATGGAAAGATCGTCGAGAAGCGCGCCCACTTCGATATGGGTGACGTGATGCGGCAGCTTGCTTCCTGAATATCAGGGCGAGGACGGGTTAATGAGGCCTGTGGGCAGTGGTGAGGCCAAGCCGCACCGCGCTGCATGCTCAGGGGAGGCGCGGAACGATGGCGAGGGACCCGACACGGGGAGTCCAAATCGCTCCCGCCAGACCGTGGGCGTGATGCCGAAGGCCGCACGATAGTGCGTTCGCATGGATGCAACTGATCCAAAGCCCGCCATGTCAGCGATGGCCTCGATCGATTTCTCGGAAGACTCCAACAAGCGCTGGCTGTAGAGCAATCGCTCCTTCAATAGCCACGCCGCTGCGCTTGTGCCAGTCAGCGCCTTGAAGTGTCGCGTGAAGCTCCGGCGACTCATCCGCGCCTCGCTCGCAAGCGTGTCCACGCTGTGCGGTTCCCTCAAGCGCGTGCGCACGGAGTTCATCAGCATGGCGAGTCGGCAATCGCCGGACGCGGCGGGCAAGGGTTGTTCAATGAATTGCGCCTGGCCCCCGTCGCGATGAGGGGCGAAGACGAGCCGGCGCGCGGTTCTATTCGCCTCAGTGGCGCCCAGCCGCGTGCGCAGCATGTGCAGGCAGACGTCCAGGCTCGCGGCCGTCCCCGCTGACGTGAGCACATTATTGTGCTCCACATAGAGCACGTCGGGATCAAGGTCTACCGCCGGGAAACGGGCGGCGATGCGGTCTGTGAATTCCCAATGGGTGGTGGCACGTCCGCCGTCCAGCAAGCCCGCGGCTGCGAGCACGTAGGTGCCGAGACACAGGCCGACAATCTGTGCGCCACGCTCGTGGGCGCGCCGCAACGCCGACAGTAGACGCTCCGGCGGCTCGTCCAACTCGTCCCGCCAGCCCGGCACGATGACCACATCCGCCGTTTCGATGGCTTTCAACGGCACAAGATTTGTCAGTCCGAATCCTGCCGATGTCATGATTCGTCCGGCCTCGCCGGCACAGACGGTGATCTTGAAGGGCGTGGTGCCTGGAGCGCTTGCGCCGAAGACGATGCAGGGCACCGAGAGATGGAAGGGAATGACCTGCTGGAAAGCCACTACGACGATGGTGCAGGGGGTGCGTTCTGAAGTCATGGACGGGCAGGCCGCGGGACGAGAGGTGGCCTGAGGTTATCGTCAAATTTGGATTGGGCCAACGGCAGAAGCCTTGCAGAGGTACGATTTTTGAGCGCATGGAGCGAATTGGCCCGAAGTGTGGGCACTATGGCCCGATTTCTAGGTGTGTGTTCGCCGAGTTCCGGGACGTCGGCCTAGCACCGCCGAGACTTCTCCCCAACCGGTCTATCTGTCGGCGCATTGCCGTGCCTTCGATAGGCGTTTGGGACGCCAGGCCAGGAAGGGCGGCAGCGCCGCGTGGTCCGCACGGGCGACGCGTGAGGCACTTCCCACGACGACCCTTCGTACGTGAACCCCACGACAGGCGACCGTGGCGTGGCGACGGCGCTTCACAAGCCATCGCACGCATACGGCGCGCGCGGTACGGGCGACGCCCGTAGGCTTTCGACTGTCAGACGCTGTCAGGCGTCAGGCCTGCGCGCCTACGTCGCCTCAAGCCAAGAACTGTCTAGACGTCGGCATTTTTCCTGTGGCGGGGATCGGTAGCCTAGCGGCCCCAACAAAAGAAAATCGGCTGCAATGAGCGCCCAACACCTGGTAGAGCAAACCGATCAGTTCAGAGCCCTGGGCGATGACGGTGTGTTGTACACCGTCGTTGAATTCACGACGACGTTCCCGCTATCGAGCTCAGAAAGATTCCGCGAGCCGCCCCGGGCACAGATGTTGAAGGATTACGTGATTTGGCCCAGATGTATCCCGGTCGACGTCGATGCCGATGAAGGTCTCTTGAAGATTGCGGCGAACGGCGTGTTGCTCACACGACTGTGAGGCGAGTGGCGGTCGTGCGCTGGACGGTGGAGTGCCCGCGCATACTGCGTGGCCATATCGGATTGCTTCAGTTTCCCGGACTGTTGCGTCAAAGGCTCTCCATGCGCCACCAGCGCCGCGAGACGTGAAGGCGATTGCCATGACGTTCGAGAGAGTGCCAATACAGCTCGCACTGAGTGTCGGTCAGGCACGACAGGCAAACACGCTCGGCGGATGACTCAGTCGCCGCGCAACTTGCGCGCCGCAAAGCTGAAGTAGTCGACGAGCAGATCGCGATCGCGCGCGTCGGTCAGCGCACGCATGCCCCGCGCGAAAGACTCTTCGGCCCGCCG
>JAIEQK010000016.1 GCA_019747795.1 Gammaproteobacteria bacterium
TCGACTATGTGAGCCCGGCAGCCTACGAGAGCAGACCTAATCGAAACAACGTGTCCACGATTCGTTGGTAACACCAGTTGCAGGAGGAACCTCGTCGATAAAGTCCACTTATCGCTGTCTACCGCCGGGGGAAGCTTACGGTTCGACCTGGCACGCGCCGTTTCGAATTCCGGACAAAAGTTGGACATGACGCACCGCTACTCGCAGGGCGTCGCTAGGTCGTCGGCAGAGGCAATAAGATGTCCCTAAGGCATAGTAGGCGGAGGGGACACAGTGGAAAAAACTGGCGAGGGCTGCCAGTACGTTAGGCGGTATTCTCGGACTGCGCTTTCGTCCGGCCCCTTCAGCTGGCGGCATGAGTCGAGAAAATCCGCCCACCAAGCCATGATCTTCGTTCGTTCAGCCATATAGAGGGCGCCGTTGTATATAGAGCGAATTTTGTCCTTATCGCTGTGAGCGAGCTGTAACTCAATTGCGCGGCTTTCGAACTGCCCGGATTCATGCAGGATCGTGGAAAACATTGACCTGAATCCGTGCCCGGTCAATCGACTCCTATAGCCTAGTCGATACAAGGCGAATAGGACCGTGTTTTCGCTCATGGCTTTGGAGCCGGGATGGTGTTCGTTGGGAAAAATATAGCGCCGGCGGCCACTAATGGACTGAAGGGACTTTAGGGCACTAACGGCCTGACTGCTGAGCGGAACAAGATGCTCTTTTCGGGATTTCATGCGGTGCGCGGGAATTCGCCAGATACGCGCGTCAAAATCGATTTCGGACCATTCGGCGAAGCGAAGCTCCTGGGTCCGGACCGCGGTGAGGAGCAGAAGCTGCATCGCCATTTTGGTCACCGGTGCTCCAGAGAACCCGTCGAGTCTTTTCAGGAACTCCGGAAGCTCTGCCTCGGTCAGGCGGGCGTGGTGCCTGACTTGGCGACTCTTGAGCGCTCCGCGAAGGTCACGAGACGGGTCACTGCTCATCAGTCCAGTCCGGACGCCGTGTCGGAAGATTTGTCCACCGATGTTGAGGACTTTCTCGGCCACGGCGGGCGCGTCACGGCCTTCAATTTTCCTGATGACTGTAAGAAGATCTCGGGGAGCAATATCGGAAACAGGCACGGCACCGAATTCCGATACCAGTTCTCTGTCCAGAAATTTCCGCGTGTCGGCGGCGTATCGCGGAGACCAACCGGCCTGCTTGGTTTCGAACCAGTCGTTCGCTAGCCCCACAAAAGTGTTGGCAAGCCTCAAGGAAGATTCCCGTTTTGAGCTCCTGCGTTCGGCCGTAGGGTCAATGCCCTCAGCGAGCAGTGTGCGTGCCTTGTCTCTTCGTCTACGTGCCTCTGCGAGAGTTACGGCGGGATACACGCCCAAGGCAAGCAGCTTTTCCTTCTTGTGAAATTTGAATCTGAAACGCCACTTTTTTCGGGTCAGGCCATCTGTCCCGACGGTCACGAGCAGGTAGAGCCCGTTTGAATCAAACAGCTTCTGAGGTTTGGTGGAGCCTTGCGCCGCTTTGACTTCAATGTCGGTGAGCATGGTGGGGTACTTTTCCTTGTGGTGGGCCGCGTACCCCACGAACGTACCCCTACTTGCCTTGCGCTTTCAAGACTTGGTGTGACACGACCAGAAACAAGAAACCCCGAGAAAACAGACGTTTCCCGGGGTTCTGATACGAAGTGAAATGGTGTGATTCGATGAAATGGCTGGGGGACTAGGATTCGAACCTAGACTGGCGGAGTCAGAGTCCGCTGTCCTACCGTTAGACGATCCCCCAGAAGTGCCGGCAGTTTAGCGAAGAATGCCGCGGGCCGAAAGCCCGCGGGCCTTCATTCGGCCACCTGGCGCCAGGCCCTGTGGGCGCGGGGCGAGGCGTCGGGCTGCGCATCGCACCAGGTGATGAGACTCTGCAGCTGACGCGAGATCTCGACCGATTCCTGCATCAACTCGGTGGAGCGCGTCACGGGGATGAGGTCGAGTTGCGCGGCGAGATAGAGCTGGGTGCGCAGTTCCGCGCAGTTGCCGCGGGCGCGTTCGAGGAAGTTCGCGAACTGGCCGAGTGTCGCGCGTTCGTAGCCGGCGGCGATGTGCGCGGCGAGCGACAGGCTCGCGCTGGTCACGCGTTCGCGGAACACCGCGTCGTCGCAGTCGTGAATCAACGAGTAGCTGCGCACCGCGAGACTGCAGGCGCGATTCCAGATGCCGAGGGAAGCGAGCGGGGAAGAGGAATGCGAGTCGAGGGCGTCCATGCCATGACCTCCTTGTGGTGGCGTACCCGGGCATCCTGCCCGGGTTTGTGAGCCAGTATAGGCCGCATCGCCGCGGCCTGCACCGTCAGCGCTTGGAGTACTGCGGGCGCTTGCGGGCCTTGTGCAGGCCGACCTTCTTGCGCTCGACCTCGCGGGCGTCGCGGGTGACGAAGCCGGCGACGCGCAGCGGCTTGCGCAGCGACTCGTCGTATTCGATCAGGGCACGGGTGATGCCGTGGCGAATCGCGCCGGCCTGGCCGGTGATGCCGCCGCCGATGACCGTGACCTTGATGTCGAAGTCATGGGCCATGTTCACGGTCTCGAGCGGCTGGCGCACGATCATGCGGCCGGTCTCGCGGCCGAAGTACTCGTCGATGGGGCGCTCGTTGATGAGGATGTTGCCGCTGCCGCGCTGCAGGAACACGCGCGCGCTAGAGGTCTTGCGACGGCCGGTGCTGGTGAGGACTTCGTATGCCATGCGATCAGAATTCCAGTTGGATCGGCTGCTGTGCGGCGTGGGTGTGGGTCGGGCCGCTGAAGATCTTGAGCTTGCGCAGCATCGCGCGGCCCAGCGGACCCTTGGGCAGCATGCCCTTCACGGCGCGCTGGATGACCTGCTCGGGCGACTTGGCGAGGAGCTTGTCGAAGGTGATTTCCTTCATGCCGCCGATGTAGCCGGAGTGGTTGTAGTAGACCTTGTCCTGGGCCTTGTTACCCGTGACGCGAATCTTCCCGGCGTTGACGATGACGATGTAGTCGCCGGTGTCCATGTGGGGCGTGAAGATGGGCTTGTGCTTGCCGCGCAGCCGCTTGGCTACCTCGGCTGCCACACGGCCCAGCACCTTGTCGTTCGCATCGACCAGGAACCAGTCACGTTTGATCGTGTCCGGCGTCGCAGTGTAAGTTTTCATCGGGTTGATTGGTAAGGTTCGAAAAAAGAGGCGCAATGGTACGGATGGACTCCGGGGGTGTCAATGCAAAACCCTGTAATCCCGCCCCTTTTTCACCGGACTTCGAGCCGATGGACGAGGCCGGGGCAAGTGTGGTGAACCCGCGCCACTACTCGGCCCTGGACCGGGTGTGTCTGAACCTCGACCTGCTGCTGCGGGCCGCGGCCCGTACCGGCGCCATGCAGAACCGCCCGACCCCTGGCGCGGATCTGCCGGATCCCGCCCTGGACGGGGCCGACCGGCGACGCTCGGCGGGCTTCATGCGGGTGAACCACGCGGGTGAGGTCTGCGCCCAGGCGCTCTATGTCGGCCAGGCGGTGCTGGCCAGGGACGAAGACACCCGCGCGGCGCTGCTCGCGGCCGCCGAAGAAGAGGGGGATCACCTCTTCTGGTGCGAACAGCGGCTGGCGGAGCTTGAAGCCAGGCCCAGCCGGCTCGACCCGCTGTGGTTCCTGGGCTCGGCGGCGATCGGCGCCGCCGCGGCGCTGGCTGGCGATCGGCTGAGCCTGGGCTTCGTCGAGGAGACCGAGGAGCAGGTGGTGCGGCACCTCGATGGCCATCTCGAGCGGCTCGCGCCGGACGATCAGCGCAGCCGGGCCATCGTCAGCGCCATGCGCGCCGACGAGGCCCGCCACGCCGAGGAGGCACGTCAGCGCGGTGCCGCCCCGGTGCCGGCGCCCCTGCGACGCGTCATGGCCTGGACGGCGCGGCTGATGACCACCTCCGCCTACTGGATCTGAGCCAGAATCCTTGCCATGACGTAGGCCCGGCGATGTTGAACCACGCCGCGCCGCCCCAACCTAGAGCCGCCATGCACAGCCCACGCCTCTCTCACGCGCTCGCGCGCGCGTTGATCGTCATCGCCTGCCTTTGGACCGGTCTCGCTGCCGCGGGTCTGCCGCCGGCGGTGAACGGGGATGCCCTGCCGAGCCTCGCGCCCATGCTCGAGCGGGTCACGCCGGCGGTGGTCAACATCGCGACCGAGGGTCACGTGGAAATGCAGTTGAACCCGCTGTTCAACGACCCCTTCTTCAGGCGCTTCTTCAACGTCCCGGACCGGCCGCTGAGCCGCAAGACCCAGAGCCTCGGCTCGGGGGTGATCGTGGACGCCACGCGCGGCCTCATCCTGACCAACAACCACGTCATCGCCAACGCCGACCGCATCACGGTCAACCTGCGGGACGGCAGGAATCTCAGCGCCGAACTGGTGGGCAGCGACCCGGACAGCGACGTCGCCGTCATCCGCATCAAGGCGCCCCGGCTCACCGCCTTGAAGCTCGCCGACTCGGATCAGCTTCGGGTGGGCGACTTCGTGGTCGCCATCGGCAACCCTTTCGGTCTCGGCCAGACGGTCACTTCGGGCATCGTGAGCGCGCTCGCGCGCAGCGGTCTCGGCATCACGGGTTACGACGATCTCATCCAGACCGACGCCTCGATCAATCCCGGCAACTCGGGCGGCGCGCTGGTCAACCTGCGCGGCGAGCTGATCGGCATCAACACCGCGATCTACTCGCAGAGCGGCGGCAACATCGGCATCGGCTTCGCCATCCCGGTGAACATGGCGCACCAGATCATGCTGCAGTTGGTCGACCACGGCGAAGTGAAGCGCGGCTATGTCGGCGCGCAGTTCCAGGACCTGACGCCCGAACTGTCCGAAGCCTTCTCGCTGCCTACCGGGCGTGGGGCCGTGGTGGTCGACGTGAGCGACGGCTCGCCGGCGGCCGAGGCCGGCCTGGTGCCGGGCGACGTGGTGACCCATCTGAACGGGCGCGCCATCGGCAGTGTCACGGACCTGCGTAACCAGCTCGCCCTCGTACGGAGCGGCGACCGCGCCGAGTTCCGCATCCTGCGCGACGGCGCCGCGGCCAAGCTCGACGTGCGCGTGGCCGACCGCGAGGAGCGGGTCAGCGCGGACGGCCAGTTCCGCAACGAGCGCTTCGCCGGCACCACCATGGGCGAGATACCCTCGGACGCGCCGGCCTACGGGCGGCTGCAAGGCGTGATGGCCTACAAGGTCACGCGCGGCTCCCGCGCCTGGAACGCCGGCCTGCGTGCCGGCGACATCATTCTCTCGGTGAACCGCGCGCCCACGCCCTCGCTGCCGGTGTTCCTGAACACCGTCAACCAGGCCAAGGGCTCATTGCTGCTGAACGTGCACCGCGGCGACCAGAGCGCGTACATCGTCATCAAGTAAGCGGCGTCATCAAGTGAGCGCCACGCCGCTCAGCGACAATAGTCGACGCCGGGAAGCTTGGCCTCACGCACCACGGTGGCGAGACACTGGATGACCTGCGGCCGAGCGAAGCCGCGACGGTAGAACACCGCGATGGTGCGCGACGGCGCAGGTGCGGCGAAGGGCCGCAGTTCGAGCAGGCCGGCCAGGTCTTCGTTGATGCGCATGGTCGACGGCAGGATGGTCACACCCGCGCCCATCGCCACCATCTGGCAGATGGTCTCGAGCGAACTGCCCTCGAGCGTTTTCTGCAGGCCGCCGGCGGCCGGTCCCACCGGACAGATCTCCACCACCTGGTCGCGAAAGCAGTTGCGCGCGCCGAGCAGCAGCAGAGTCTCGCTGGCGAGGTCCTGGGGGGCGAGCTTCTTTTTCTTGGCCAGCGCGTGGCCGGTGGGCAGGGCGATGCGAAAGGGCTCGTCGTAGAGCGGCCGTGACAAGAGCTGCGGGTCGCTGAACGGCAGCGACATGATGGCCGCGTCCAGCTCCCCGCGCTTCAGCTGGTTGGCCAGCGCATCCGTGAAGTTCTCCTTCACCACCAGCGACATGTTCGGCGCGTGATGCTTGAGGCCCGGGATGAGCCGCGGCACCAGGTAGGGGCCGACGGTGTAGATCACGCCGAGCGTCAGCTGGCGGCCAAGCGGGTCGCGCGCCGCCTCGGCGATCTCCTTCACGCCGTCCGCGGCGCGCAGCACCTGTTCGGCCTGCGCGACGATGGCCTGACCGATGTCCGTCACCAGCACTTCGCTGTGGCTGCGCTCGAACAGGCGCACGCCCAGTTCTTCCTCGAGCTTGCGCACCGCGACGCTCAGGGTCGGCTGGCTGACGAAGCACGCCTCGGCCGCCTTGCCGAAATGGCGCAGGCGGGCGACGGCGGCGATGTAGCGCAGCTCGGTGAGCGTCACGGCGCGCGCTGTGACCGCTCAGCCGTTGGCGGCCAGGGCCGGTCGCGAGGCCGCGTCCAGCGGTCCGTGCCGGCGCTGCAACAGCAGCTCGAACAGCGCGAGGTCCAGGTACTGATGGCCTTCCGCCGAGCCCTGCAGCACGCGGAACGGGCTGTCGGGTTCACCGGCGGAATCGAGCACGAGGTCGGCATTCGGGAACGCCGCGTCGCGCGTGAAGCGATGGGTCGTGACCACGGTCACGAGCCCGGCCGCGAGGCCCGCCGCGGCGCCGTTCAGCGTGTCTTCCAGCGCGACGGTGCGCGTCGGATCGACGCCCATGGCGTTCAGCGCGGCGAGGTAGACGGCGGGGGAGGGCTTCTTCAAGGGCACGGAATCGCAGGTCTCGATGGCGCTGAACCATTGTCGCCAGCCGGGCGGCAGGTTGTTGTCGAGCAGCGTCTCGCAGTTGCTGCGCGCCGAGCTGGTGGCGATGCCGAGCGTCAGGCCGGCCTCGCGCGCCTCGTCCAGCAGGCGGCGGATGCCCGGGCGCAGGCGTACCTGGCCTTCGGTCAGCATCGCGGCGTACTTGCGCGTCTTGGCGCGGTGCATGCTCACCACGAAGTCGGTGAAGCCCTCGCTGCTCGGGAAGCGCGAGCGCAGGCGGCGGCCATAGTCGGCGATACGTTCACGCCCACCGGAGATGGCGAGCAGTTCGCGGTACAGCTCCGGCGTCCAGTTCCAGTCCAGGCCGTATTCCTGGAACACGTGGTTGAAGGCCAGGCGATGGACGTCCTCGGTGTCGGCCAGGGTGCCGTCCACATCGAAGATGATGGCTTCTAGTCTCCTCACGTCCTGCTTGCGTCCCCGCAATGCGCCCGTCCAGGGCGATGAGTTTAAGGTAGTCATGGCGATTGAGCGATTGTTCCTCCTGTGAGTGAGCTCACGCTTGCCGACCCTGGTCGGGCGTCGGCGCCGGGTCAGGCGCGCGGGTCGCGGCCGGACTCTCTCCTGCTTGTCGGATCGATCCCTTGGAAACTTCAGCGGGCTCGAGTTCCACTCTTTCGATTTTTTCGAACCGCTCGGTGATTTTCCGCGCGGAAACATTCACCTCGTCCACGTCCCTGCTAGCCTGCTGGATGTGGCTCGCCAGCCGGTCCATGCGCTGGCGGAACCGCTGGAAGTCGTCGCCCAGGTGGCCGAGGTGGCGCTGGATGATGTCCACCTGCTCGCGCGTCGCGGCGTCCTTCAGCACCGCCGCGGCGGTATTCAGGATGGCCCACAGGGTGGTCGGGGAGGCCAGCCACACGCGCAGACCATGGGCCAGATCCACCAGGTCCGGATGGCGCGCCTGGATTTCGGCGAAGACGGCCTCGGCCGGCACGAACATGATGGCGCTGTCTGCGGTCACGTCGCGCAGGATGTAGCGCTCGGCGATGTCCCGGACATGCTTGCGGATGTCCTGCTTGAACTGCGCCTCCGCGCGCTTGCGCTCGGCTTCGTCGCGCGCCGGGTCGGCGAGGATGCGGTAGGACTCGAGCGGAAACTTGGAATCCACGCAGATGGTGCCGGTGGGCGGCGGCAGGAACAGCGCGCAGTCGGCGATGCGATCGTTGCCCAGCCGATGCTGGAGGGCATAGCTCCCGGGCGGCAGCACGTTGGCCACCAGCTGCGCGAGCTGCACCTCGCCGAAGGCGCCGCGCGAGCGCTTGTCGACCAGGATCTCCTGCAGGCTCACGACTTCGGCAGAAAGCGCGGTGATCTTCTTCTGCGCTTCGTCGATCAGCGCGAGGCGCTTCTGCACGTCGGAGAAGGTCGCGTTGGTCTTGTCGAAGCCATCGGCCAGGCGTCGGTCGACCTCGCCGGCGATGCCCTTCAGTCGTTCATCGGTAATGCGGGTCAGCGCTTCCACTCGCTGGCCGAGATCGGTCGAGCCGCGCAGCAGCGCTTCGCCCAGCTGACGCTGCAGGCTGTCGAAGCTCTCGCGCAGGCTGCCCTGCAGGGTCGCGAGACCGCGCCCGTGCTGCTCCTCGACGCGCACCCGCTGTTCGGCCAGGGCCGCCTGCAGTCGCGCGGCTTCCTCCGCGTGGCGGCCGGCCAGCTGCAGCGCCCGCTGATCCATCAATTCCAGCGTGGTGCGCAGCGCGCCGAGCTCGGTTTCGAGCGCGCGCGCGCGCTGCGCGTTGCGGCCCGATGAAATCAAAGTTACCAGCAGCGCGAGCAGCAGCAGCGCTGCGCCCGCTGCGAGCCACGGCAGCAAGGACGGGGGCAGGGCGGTCACGCCGCGCCGCCGGCGGTGCTTGGTGGCATACTCACGACACTCTTTCAGCGCCGGCCGTCGGCCGGCGAAGATGGCGGCGATTCTAGCCGCCGGCCACCACGCGGTCGAACACATGACGCCAGACGACAATCCCGGTGGGCCGCGCAAGGGCCGCGGTGCGACCCAGTCCCCGGCGCCGCGCTACATGAGCGTCGAGCGCGACGCCTTCGACGACGGCTGGGGCAGCGCCGACGAGGCGCCGGCGGTATTGCACACCACGGTGACCGAGGAGCGGGTGAAGAGCGTCATCAACCGCAACCAGTCGCCGGACCTGCCGTTCAACCTGTCCATCAATCCCTATCGCGGCTGTGAACACGGCTGCGCCTACTGCTACGCGCGGCCCGCGCACGCCTACGTCGATCTGTCACCGGGCCTCGACTTCGAGAGCCGGCTGTTTGCCAAGCCGGACGCCGCCGCGGTGCTGCGCGGCGAGCTCGCCAGGCGCGGGTACGTCTGCGAGCCCATCGCGGTCGGCGCCAACACCGACGCCTACCAGCCGGTGGAACGCAAACTCGGCATCACCCGCGCGATTCTCGAAGTGCTGACCGAGTGCGAGCATCCCTTCACCATCGTCACCAAGTCGGCGCTCGTCGAGCGCGACCTCGATCTCATCGCGCCGGCGGCGGCCAAGGGCCTCACCCAGGTCTACGTCTCGGTGACAACGCTCGAGCGCGAACTCGCGCGAAGACTGGAACCCCGGGCCGCGGCGCCGCAGCGGCGCATCGAGACCCTGCGCCGACTCGCCGCGGCCGGCGTGCCTACCGGCGTGATGTTCGCGCCGGTCATTCCGGCATTGAACGATCACGAACTTGAGCGCGTGCTCGAACACGCGGCACAGGCGGGCGTGCGCTACGCGGGCTACATCATGCTGCGCCTGCCGCGAGAGGTGAACCCGGTTTTCAAGGACTGGCTGGCGAGCCACTACCCGCTGCGTTACGAGCGCGTCATGCACCGCATCCAGGACATCCGCGGCGGAGAGGAGAGCGACAGCCAGTTCGGGCGTCGCATGCGTGGCGAAGGCGTGTTCGCCGAACTCGTGGCGCAGCGCTTCGCGCGCGCCTGCCGCGCGCTCGGCCTGAACAAGTCACGTCACCAGCTGGAAACCCGCCACTTCCGCCCGCCGCGCGCCGCGAGCCCGCAGCTCGACCTGTTCTGACGTCGCTCAGTTCAGCGCCGCCGGCGTCTGCAGCACCGTGAAGGCCGGGGCGGCGGGCAACGCCCACTCCGCCGCCTCGACCGTGCGTTCCAGCAGGGCCATGAAGGAGTGCAGCAGCTTCGGCGCCAGGGCGAGATCCAGACCCTGACCATGGTCGGGCGCGAGGGCCAGCAGCAGGCCGCCGTCCGGCTGCGCGCGCAGCTGGCAGCGCGTCAGCACCAGGGGCTGCGCGCCGAGCGGCAGGGCGCGGGCGACATCGCGAAAGGGGGTGGAGAAATCGCTGCCGACCACAGCGGCTTCGCGTTCGAAGTCGAGGAGTGCATCGCGCACCGACGCGTCCGCCGGTACCTTGGCGAGCGGCCGCGTGGCCAGCGCCTGGCGCAGCGCCGGCTGCAGGGCCTTCACGAAACGTCGGGTCAGCCAGCAGCGAAACTCCTCGCCGCCGGTGGTCGATACCCGTAGTAGGAGCCGGTCTTCCCCGGCATGAAAACTCAGCTGGATCTGGTCAAGTCCCGACATGCTCTCATCACTCGCCCGCGTCGCGCGTGTCCTCCACCAGCATGGTCCTTTATCATCGCGCCTGACAATGCGTCGCGCATCGCACCGACCCACGCTCACCCGCCCATGAATGCCAGCTCACCCGCCACGGGCGACTCGCCGCGCGCGCGCTACGCCGCCGATCTCGCGGCCGAGCGCCTGCGCCCCGACGCCGCGCAGGCCGCTGCGGTCCAGCACGTGGAGCGCATCTTCCAGGAACTGCTGCGCGCGCCGGCGCCTTCGGGCGGCGGTCTCATGGACCGACTGCTGGGCCGCAAGCGACCCTTGTGGTCCGGCGTCCGGGGGCTCTATCTGTGGGGCCGGGTCGGTCGCGGCAAGACCTACATCGTCGACACCTTCTACGACTGCCTGCCCTTCGCTGCCAAACAGCGCATCCACTTCCACAACTTCATGCGCCAGACGCACGCGGAACTCCGGCGCCTGAAGCGCGAAGCCGATCCCTTGAAGATAGTCGCCGAGCGCTGGGCCGCCGCGCAGCGCGTGCTGTGCCTGGACGAGTTCCACGTGGGCGACATCACCGACGCCATGCTGCTCGCCAACCTGTTGGAAGCCCTGCTCGGCCACGGCGTGACCTTGATCGCCACCTCCAACGAGGCGCCGGACGATCTCTACGCCGGTGGCCTGCAGCGCGAGCGCTTCCTGCCGGCCATCGCCATGATCAAACGCGAACTCGAAGTATTCGAACTGGCGGGCGACACCGACTACCGGCTGCGCGCCCTGGAGCAGGCGCCGGTCTTCTACCTGTGCGCGCCGGGCGGCTGCACGGGCGACTTCGAGGCGAGCTTCAAGGCGCTGACCGCGGGCGCGGCGGCTTCCCACGGGGCGCTGGAAGTGGAGGACCGGCCCATACCGACCGTGCGTCATGCCGACGGCGTGGCGTGGTTCCGCTTCGAAGATTTGTGCGGCGGACCGCGCTCGGCCAGCGACTACATCGAGATTGCGCGCTGCCACCACACCGTCCTGCTGTCCGACGTGCCGCGCCTGGGCGTGGACGACAACGACGCCGCCCGCCGCTTCATCAATCTCATCGACGAACTCTACGACCGCAACGTCAACCTCATCCTGTCCGCCGCGGCAGAACCCGAGGACCTGTACCACGGCGGCAAGCTGGCCAAACCCTTCCTGCGCACGGCGAGCCGTCTGCGCGAGATGCGCTCCCACGACTACCTCGCGAGACCCCACATGTCATAGGGATTTCAAGAAGCTATGAATTGTTCTTGACATAGCAAATTATCTAACTACTCTATCCATCTAATAGTTAGATGAAATGTGGTTGGCCCGTTGGGCCCCACGAAAGACACATGATGGATATGCCCAGCCCCGCCACCAATTCCGATCTCGACCAGGCCATCGCCCGACTCATTTCCCGTCGCTATGGCGACGGCGGCGTGTACGTCCCCCGTCAGCAGAGCCGCCGCGGCTCCCTGGCCGAGGCCATCGCCAAGGGCTTCGTCAGCGAAGAGGGTTTCCTGACCAGCAAGGGCCGCAGGCTCCTGGCGCGCTTCGACCTCTGAGACCTCCGTGGGTGAGTTGACAGGTTCGTCCTGTCACCAGCGTATTGGGGCTGCGATTGCAGCCCTTTTTTTTGTCCGGCGATTCGTGTCGCTTCTCAAAGAATAACGAAAGAGAAAAATATTACTTTTGTGCATATGTGGGCATTGCTACCGTGCGCGCCTCGAAAGCCATCGGCCGCGCCCTCGCGGAGGCAAGCCCATGTACCAGTACGACGAATACGACCAGCGCCTGGTCGACGAGCGGGTCGCACAGTTCCGAGACCAGACCCGCCGCTTCCTGGCCGGCGAGCTCTCCGAGGAGGAGTTCCGCCCGCTGCGCCTGATGAACGGGCTGTACATCCAGCGCCACGCGCCCATGCTGCGGGTGGCCGTGCCCTACGGCCTGCTCTCGTCTCGCCAGCTGCGCAAGCTCGCGCACATCGCCGACACCTACGATCGCGGCTACGGCCACTTCAGCACCCGGCAGAACATCCAGTTCAACTGGCCTGAGTTGGCCTCCGTGCCGGACATCCTGGCCGAGCTGGCCACGGTGCAGATGCACGCCATCCAGACCAGCGGCAACTGCGTGCGCAACATCACGGCGGACGCCTTCGCGGGCGTCGCGCCTGACGAGCTCGAAGACCCGCGCCCGTACTGCGAACTGCTGCGCCAGTGGTCGACCTTCCACCCGGAGTTCTCCTACCTGCCGCGCAAGTTCAAGATCGCGGTGAGCGGCGCGCGCGAAGATCGCGCCGCGACGGCCTATCACGACATCGGCTTTCGCCTGGTCACCGATGCGACGCACGGCACCGGCTTTCGCGTGCTGGTGGGCGGTGGACAGGGCCGCACGCCCAAGGTGGGTGTGGTCATGAGAGAGTTTCTCGAGCCCGAGGACCTGCTCTCCTACACCGAGGCCATCCTGCGCATCTACAACCAGTTCGGACGGCGCGACAACAAGTACAAGGCACGCATCAAGATCCTGGTCGCCGCGCTCGGCCCGGAAGAATTCACCCGGCTGGTGGAAGAAGAGTGGGCGCGCATACGTCACTCCGAGCTGCGGCTGGACCGCGCGGACATCGCGGCCATGCAGGCGCACTTCCCGCGTCCCACCTACCAGGCGGTGGCGCGCGACGGCGCGCTGGTCGAAGCATGGGCCGCACGTGACCCGGCTTTCGCGCGCTGGCTGAAGCGCAATACCCGCACGCACCGTGAAGCGGGTTATCGCGCCGTGGTGGTGTCGCTGAAGGCGCCAGATGTCGCGCCTGGCGACATCACGTCGCGCCAGATGCGCGTGCTGGCGGATCTCGCCGACAGCCACAGCTTCGGCGAGATTCGCGCGACCTACGATCAGAACCTGGTGCTCGCCGACGTGCCGGAGACCGATCTGCACACAGTCTGGCGTGGGCTCGCCGACCACGGTCTCGCCACGCCCAACATCGGGCTCCTGACCGACATGATCTGCTGCCCGGGCCTCGACTTCTGCTCGCTCGCCAACGCGCGCTCGATTCCGATCGCGGCGCAGATCAATGCGCGCTTCGCCGATCTCGACTACCTGCACGACATCGGCGAGCTGGAGTTGAAGATGTCGGGCTGCATGAACGCCTGCGGTCACCACCACGTGGGCCACATCGGCATTCTCGGCGTCGACAAGAACGGTGAGGAGTTCTACCAGATCACTCTCGGCGGCGTGGCCGGCGATGGCGCCCGCCTCGGCGAGCGTCTGGGCCCGGCGATCACCGCCGAAGCCGTGGCCGACACCATCGAGGGGCTGCTGGAAACCTACGTGAGCCTGCGCCACGAGGGCGAGCGCTTCGTGGACACCGTGCTGCGCTGTGGTGTGGCGCCCTTCAAGGACCGCGTCTACGCGGCCGCGGCCTGAGGCGATTCGACATGCGTGTGATCAAGCAAGGCGAAGAACGCCAGGATGACTGGACGCTCCCGGGCACGGAGGCGACAGAGGGCGCGCGGCTGATCCTGCCTCTGGCCGAGTGGCGCGAGCGCTCGCTCGACGCGGGTCCAAGCCCGTATGGCCTCCTGCTGACCACGGCCGACCGGGTCGAAGAGGTACTGCCCGCGGCGCTGCGCAGCCCTTTGGTCGCGATCGAGTTCACCGATTTCAATGACGGTCGCGGCTACAGCCTCGCCCGCCAGTTGCGCGCCGCGGGCTACGCCGGCGACCTGCGCGCGGTGGGCGAAGTACTTCGCGATCAGGCCTTCTACCTCGCGCGCTGCGGCTTCAGTTCCTTCGCGCCCGCGCCGCGCGTGAGCTGCGCGGCCTTCATCGCCGGCCTCGAGGACTTCAGCCTCGCTTACCAGGCCGCGGCGGACCAGCGTACCATCGTGCAACGCCTGCGCCGCGCTCGCTGACGCCTCGCCGCGCGGGCGACCGCGCGGTTCAAGCACCACGGATCCGTGCCGACACAGCGCGGATGAGGACGGATCCGACAGCCCGAAGCAGCGTGAGCGCATCTCCACCCCCCGACAGGCGCTACCCGGCCCGCCTGCGCCTCCTGATCATCGACGCTTCTCGCGAGGAATCCTCGCGGCTGCGGCGCCTGCTCGCGACCGTGCTGCCCGAGGTCGAGATCTCCGAATACGATCCCGAGCAACAGGGCGCGCCGCGCGCCGACTTCGACTGGAGCGAGTACGACGCGGTGCTGCTCGATCATCTCCTCACCCCTGGCGAGACCGGGCTCGACTGGCTCGCGCGCTACGCCCGGCGTCCCGCCTTTCCGCCCACCATCCTGTTGTCTGGCGTCGGTGACGACTATGCCGCGGCCCGCGCCATCAAGCTCGGCGCCGCGGACTACCTGCGCAAGCAGGACATCGATGCTTCGCGGCTCGGCGGCCTGATCGCCGAGGTGGTCGAGGACGCGCGCGCGGCGCAAGCCGTCGATACCACCGTGCGCGAGGAACGCGGCCAGCCACATCTCGAGATCCTCGAGCACCTGCACCTGCAGGACACCTCGCCCGGGCTCGCCAAGCAGGGCAGCATCGGCTACCGCTTCGTGCGGCTCATCGGCCAGGGCTCGAGCTCACGCGTCTACCTCGCGGAGCGCACCACCGATGGCGTGACCCTGGTGCTGAAGGTCATCGACGTGCGCGGGGTACAGGACACCCAGACCATCGAGCGCTTCATGCGCGAGGCGGAGATCGTGTCCGGCATCCGCAGTCCCTACGTGGTGCGCTTCTACGACTACGGGCTCACGCAGAACTACGGCTACATCGCCATGGAGTTCTTCACCCGGGGCGACTTGAAGCAGCGCATCGAGCACGGTGTGAGCCGCAGCGACGCGATGCTCTACCTGCGGCACATCGCGCTCGGTCTGCACGCGATCCATGCCGAGGGCATCGTGCATCGCGATCTCAAGCCCGGCAACATCATGTTCCGCGCCGACGACAGCCTGGCGCTCGCCGATTTCGGCATCTCCAAGCGACTGAACCAGACCAGCGATCTGACCAATCTCGGCTCGGTGATTGGCACGCCGAACTACCTGAGTCCCGAGCAGGCCATGGGGCAGCCGGTGGACCATCGCGCCGATCTCTACAGCGCCGGGGTCATGCTGTTCGAGATGCTGACCGGCCGTAAGCCCTACCGCGCCGAGAACGCCTCGGCGCTGGTCTACCAGCACGTGCATGCCGACGTGCCGCGCCTGCCCGATGAATTGCGTATGTATCAGCCCTTGGTCGCGCGCCTGCTCGCCAAGCACCCCGACGACCGCACCCAGACCGCCGCCGCCCTGGTCGACGCCATCGATCGCCTGCGCACGCGCTGAGCGCGCGCACTTGAATTCCCGCGACGGCGTCCGCATCTCTGGACGACGCGGCGCTGCCTGCTCGGCCGGGCGGTGGCCGACCCCTGACCCTGCTCGAGCGACACCATGAACGAAGAACAAGAACAGCGCGCGCGCGAAGAGACCATCACTCCCCAGGTCAGCGCCGTGCCGGCGCGCATCTCCGAGGTGCTGCCCGACAAGCTGCTCGTGCTGCCGCTGCGCGCGCGACCGTTCTTTCCGGCGCAGACCATGCCCATCGTCATCGAGGACGAGCTGTGGCTGGAGACCATCGAGCGCGTCGGCCACACACCGCAAAAGCTGGTGGGCCTGGTCTACGCGCGCCATCCGCAGGATCAGCCCGCGCCCAAGCCCGAGGAATTCGCCACCTTCGGCACGGTGGCGCGCGTGCACCACGCGATGCGCGACGGCGGCCGCATCCAGTTCATCGCCGAGGGTGTGGAGCGTTTCCGCATCGCCCACTGGGTGCGCACCGAGCGCCCCTTCGTCGTGCAGGCCGAGTACCCGCGCGCGACCCAGGAGGCGGGCAAGGAAGTGCGGGCCTACGCGCTCGCCATTATCAACAAGATCAAGGAACTCCTGCCGCTCAACCCGCTGTACAAGGAGAACCTGCGCGCCTTCCTCGAACGTTACACGCCGGACGATCCTGGTCCGCTGGCCGACTTCGCTGCCGCCATGACCAGTGCCGATGGTGAACAGCTGCAGGAAGTGCTGGAGACCGTGCCGTTGCTGCGGCGCATGGAAAAGGTGCTGATGCTCATCCAGCACGAGCTCGAGGTCGCCGGCCTGCAGACCGAGATTCGCCAACGCGTCGAGCAGCGCATCTCCGAGCAGCAGCGCGAGTTCTTCCTGAAAGAGCAACTGAAGGAGATCCAGAAGGAGCTCGGCCTCTCCAAGGACGACCGCACGCTCGAGCTCGAACGCTTTCGCGAGCGCTTGAGCACGCGCAGCGTCCCGGCCGAAGCGCAGAAGCGCATCGACGAGGAACTGCACAAGTTCTCGCTGCTCGAGCCCGGCTCTCCGGAGTACGGGGTGACGCGCAACTACCTGGAGACGTTGACCGCGCTGCCCTGGGGCCAGTACACGGACGACCAGCTCGACCTCGATCATGCGCGCAAGGTGCTGGACGACGAACACGCCGGGCTTGGCGACGTGAAGGACCGCATCATCGAGTTCCTGGGCGTCGGCAAGCTGAAGGGCGAGATGGCGGGTTCCATCCTGCTGCTGGTCGGGCCGCCCGGCGTGGGCAAGACCTCCATCGGGCATTCCATCGCCAACGCGCTCGGCCGCAAGTTCTATCGCTTCAGCGTCGGCGGCATGCGCGACGAGGCCGAGATCAAGGGCCACCGGCGCACCTACATCGGCGCCATGCCGGGCAAGTTCATCCAGGCCATTCGCGACTGCGGCACGGCCAATCCGGTCGTGCTGATGGACGAGGTCGACAAGATTGGCGCGTCCTACCAGGGCGACCCTGCCTCGGCCCTTCTGGAGGTGCTGGACCCCGAGCAGAACTCGGACTTTCTCGATCACTACCTGGATGTGCGCTTCGATCTCTCCAAGGTGCTGTTCGTGTGCACCGCCAACCAGCTCGACTCCATCCCCGGGCCGCTGCTCGATCGCATGGAGGTCATTCGGCTGTCCGGCTACCTCACCGAGGAGAAGGTCGCCATCGGCGCCCGCTACCTGTGGCCCAAGCAGCGCGCGCGGGCCGGTCTGAACGCGCGCCAGGCCAAGGTCAGCCCGGCTGCCATCAAGGCCATCGCCGAGGGCTACGCCCGCGAAGCCGGGGTGCGCAATCTCGACAAGCATCTCGGTCGCATCGCGCGCAAGGCCGCGTTGGAGGTGATCCGCGCGCCGTCTGCCCAGGTGCAGGTGACGCCGGCCAACCTGAAGCAGTATCTCGGCGCGCCCCTGTTCAAGAAACAGGAGCCGCAGCGCGGCGTCGGCATCGTCACCGGCCTCGCCTGGACCGCGCTCGGCGGCGCGACGCTGGATGTCGAGGCTACGCTCGTGCACAGCAAGCACCGCGGCTTCAAGCTCACCGGCCAGCTCGGCGAGGTGATGAAGGAGTCGGCCGAGATCGCCTACAGCTACGTGGCCTCGCACCTCGCCGAGCACGGCGCCACCACGAGCTTCTTCGACGAGGCCTTCGTGCACCTGCACGTGCCGGAAGGGGCGACGCCGAAGGATGGCCCGAGCGCCGGCATCACCATGGCGACCGCGCTCCTGTCCCTGGCGCTCGGGCGACGCATGCGTCGACCGATTGCCATGACCGGTGAGCTGACGCTCACCGGCCGCGTGCTCGCGGTCGGCGGCATACGCGAGAAGATCATCGCCGCGCGACGCGCCGGCGTGCGCGAGATCATCCTGCCGGACGCGGTGCGCGGCGAGTTCGACGAGCTGCCGCCGCACGTCACCCGCGGCCTGCGCTTCCACTTCGTGACGCACTATCCCGAGGTGGCGGCCATCGCGTTCGGGTGACGCGATGCGCGGCGGCGACTGCGGTCGAGTGTGCGATACTCGCCCGCATCCGCCGCGTATCGAGGCCCCGATGTCCATCGTCACGGAACCTTCCCTGCTGGTCTACCGGCGCACGAAGATCGTCGCCACCGTCGGACCCGCGTCCAACAGCGAAGAGGCGATTCGCGCGCTGATCGACGCCGGCGTCGACGTGTTCCGCATCAATCTGTCCCATGGCAGCCATGCCGCCCACGGCGCGGCCATCGCCGCGATTCGGCGCGTTGCGCAGCAGCTCGGCACGCCGACCGCGATCCTGGCGGACCTGTGCGGGCCGAAGATCCGCACCGGACGCTTCCGCGACGGTGCGGTGGAACTCGTCACCGGCAGCACGGTGACCGTCACCACCGCCGACGTGCTCGGCGACGAGCGCGTCATACCCTCGCAGTACGAGTCCCTGCCCGGCGATGTCGCGCCCGGCAACCGCATCCTGTTGAACGATGGCGCGGTGGAGCTGCGCGTGATGGCGGTGCAAGACCACGAGGTCGAATGCCAGGTGGTGGCGGGCGGCCCGGTCGGCGATCACAAGGGCATCAACCTGCCGGGCGCGGCGGTGTCTGCGCCGTCGCTCACCGACAAGGACCGCGCCGACGCGCAGTTCGCGATGGAAGCGGGCGTGGACTTTCTCGCGCTGTCCTTCGTGCGCAGCGGCGCCGACGTGAAGAGCCTGCGCGAGCTGGTCTACGCGGCCGGCTCGCCGGCCGGCATCATCGCCAAGATCGAGAAGCCCGAGGCGCTCGCCAACAGCGAGGACATCATCAACCTCGCCGACGGCATCATGGTCGCGCGCGGCGATCTCGGCGTGGAACTGAACCCCGAGCAGGTGCCGCTCGCCCAGACCCAGCTCATCACCCGCGCGCGCCAGCTGAACAAGCCGGTGATCGTCGCGACCCAGATGCTGGAGTCGATGATCAGCAACGCGCGACCGACCCGCGCCGAGGTGTCCGACGTGTCCTTCGCGGTCGCGAGCGGCGCCGACGCGGTGATGCTGTCAGGCGAATCGGCGGTGGGCCGCTACCCGGTCGCCGCGGTGCAGATGATGGACCGCGTCGCGCGTCAGACCGAAGCCTATTACTGGCAGGCGGGCTTGACCTATGGCGGCACGCAGTCGCCGCCGCCCGCGCGGCCGCTGCCCTTCGGCGACGCGGTCGCCGCGGCCACCGCGCGCCTCGTCGAGGACATCCGCGCGCGCGCGGTGATCGTCATCTCCATGCAGGGCATGACCGCCGCGACCTTGAGCTCCGCGCGCCCCTCGGCGCCGGTGGTCGCCATCTCCTGCGATCACCAGACCTGTCGGCGTATGAATCTCATGTGGGGCATGATCCCGCACTTCGTGCCGGGGGTCGGCAGCGACAACCCGAACCAGATTGCGCGCCGCGTGGCGCGGGAACTCAAGCTCGCCGACCAGGGCGGCTACATCGTCATGGTGCGTGGCTTCAACGCCGACCCGGCGATCAACTCGCCGTCGATCACGCTGCTGCAGGTGTAGGAAGGGACAGACCCCGGGCGGGGCCTGTCCCGGCGTTCGTCAGAACGGGATGTCGTCGTCGAAGGAATCCATCGGCGGCTCGCTCGATCCACCGCCGCGCGGGCCGTCGCCGCCGCGACCGCCGCCACTCGGACGACCGCCGCCGCCGCTGCCGCTGCGCTCGTAGCCACCGCCACCACCGCCGCCTTCGTACCCGCCGCCACCGCCGCTGGAACCCCCGCGGCCGCCGAGCATCTGCATGTCGCTCGCGACGATTTCGGTGGAGTAGCGTTCGTTGCCGTCCTTGTCCTGCCATTTACGCGTCTGGATGCGGCCCTCGACGTAGAGCTGCGAACCCTTCTTCACGTACTGTTCGACGATTTCCGCGAGCTTGCCGAAGAACACCACGCGGTGCCATTCGGTGCGTTCCTGCTGCTCGCCGGATTCGCGATCGCGCCAGGCTTCGGCGGTGGCAAGGCGGATGTTGGCCACCGCGCTGCCGCCAGCGGTGTAGCGCACTTCCGGATCGGCACCGAGGTTGCCGATGAGCATGACTTTATTGAGGCCGCGTGCCATGGGTGTTGTCTCCCTGTAGTGGTTTGTCCGACCGGTCCGTGGTCGTGAGTGAGGCTCGGATTCTACCCAAGCCAGGCGCGGGCCGTCAGTCCTGGAGCCGCGCCGTCAGTGCGCCCGTCGGGGCGCGGAGCGCCGCCACCAGCCAACCGACGCAGAGGATTGCGCACAGGCCCGGCACCGCGGCGAAGCCCAGCCGGCCGGCGACGAAGCCGCCCAGCGTGCCGCCGATGAACATGCCGAAGAACTGGAAGGTGGCGTAGGCGCCGAGCGCCGTGCCCTTGTGGGCCGGGGGCGCGACCCGCGAGATGAGGCTCGGCAGCGAGGCCTCGAGGAAATTGAAGGCGGTGAAGAACACGACCAGCGCGGCGATGGTGCCGATACGCTGGTGCCAGGCGAGCCACAGCAGCGCCTCGGCGATGACCAGTCCGGCGATCGCGCCTAGCGAGATGCGCATCAGCCACGCACCGCGCCCCGCCAGGCGAATGAGCGGCGCGACCAGCACGATGGACACCAGCAGCACCGGCAGGTAGATGCTGTGATGGCGGGCGGTCGGCAGCCCCAGGCCCTCACGCAGATCCACCGGAATGGCAACGAAGCTCGCCGCCAGCACCAGGTGCAAGGCGAGCACGCCGAAGTACAGGACGCGCAGTTCCGGTGCGCTGACCGCCGCCCAGGACAGGCGCTCCGCGTGCCGCACGCGCTGCTCGCCCTTGGGCACCAGGTAGTGCAGCACCGGCAGGGCCAGGAGGCCCATCAGTCCCGAGGCCAGGAACAGGCCGCGCAGGCCAAATGCCCCGTCGATCATGGGACCGACCACGAACGCGACCGAGAAGGCGATGCCGATGGCAATGCCGATCAGCGCCATCACCTTGGTGCGCTGCTGTTCGCGTGTCAGGTCCGAGGCCAGCGCCAGGCTCGCACCCGACACCGCGCCCGCGCCCTGCACGGCGCGGCCGATCATCACCGGCAGGATGTGCTGGCCGAAGGCGGCGACGACCGAGCCGGCGGTGAAGATGAGCAGCCCCGCGGTAATCACCGGTCGCCGTCCCACTCTGTCGGACAGCAGGCCGAAAGGGATCTGCAGGCAGGCCTGGGTCAGGCCGTAGACGCCCAAGGTCAGCCCGACCATGAACGGGGTCGCGCCGGCCAACTTGTCGGCGTACAGCGCGAGCACCGGCACCAGCATGAACAGGCCCATCATGCGCAGGAAGAACACGCCGCACAGCGCGAAGGTCGCGTGGCGTTCCTGGGGCGTGAAGGCGCTGCTGTCGGACACGGTGGAAAACGAATTGAGCGGTTGGGAAAAAGCGCCGTATAGTACCCGTTTGCCCTTCGCCGGCGCCAGTCGCGGCCGCAGTCCTGGAGAACGCTTCGCCACACCATGGATACGATTCATCTGCGCGGCGCACGCACGCACAATCTCAAGAACATCGATCTCGATCTGCCGCGCGACAGACTCATCGTGATCACCGGCCTGTCCGGCTCGGGCAAGTCCTCGCTCGCGTTCGACACCATCTATGCGGAGGGCCAGCGCCGCTACGTGGAGTCGCTGTCGGCTTATGCACGGCAGTTCCTGTCGATGATGGAAAAGCCCGACATCGATCACATCGAGGGCCTGTCGCCGGCGATCTCCATCGAGCAGAAGTCGACCTCGCACAATCCGCGCTCGACGGTCGGCACCATCACCGAGATCTACGACTACCTGCGCCTCTTGTTCGCGCGCGTCGGCGAGCCGCGCTGTCCCGACCACGCCGAGGTCCTTGAAGCCCAGACCGTCTCGCAGATGGTCGACCAGGTGCTGGCGCTCGCGCCCGACTCACGTTGGATGCTGCTCGCGCCGGTGGTGCGCGGGCGCAAGGGCGAGCATCACCAGGTGTTCGAGCACCTCGCGCGCCTGGGCTACCTGCGCGCGGTGGTCGATGGCGAGGTGGTGATGCTCGATCAGCCGCCGGTGCTGGCGCTGCGCAAGAAGCACGACATCGACGTCGTCATCGATCGCTTCCGCGTGCGCGAGGACCTGAAGCAGCGCCTGGCGGAGTCCTTCGAAGCGGCGCTCGAACTCGGCGAGGGCGTGGCGCGCGTGGTGCCCATGGAAGGCGAGCAGGCCGGCGCTGGCGCCGAACTGGTGTTCTCCTCGCGCTTCGCCTGCAAGGTGTGCGGTTACAGCATCAGTGAACTCGAGCCGCGGCTCTTCTCGTTCAACAACCCGGTCGGCGCCTGCACGGCCTGCGACGGCCTCGGCACCGTGCAGTTCTTCGACGAGCAGCGCGTGGTGCAGCGGCCGGAAGTGAGCCTGCCGGCCGGTGCTATCCGCGGTTGGGATCGGCGCAACGCCTATTACTTCCAGCTCATCACCGCGCTCGCCAAGCATTACGGTTTCGACATCGACACGCCCTTCGGCGAACTGCCGCCGGCGGTGCGCAAGGTGATCCTGCACGGCAGCGGCGAGGAAGAGATCGAGTTCACCTACTTCAAGGCCGGCGGGCGCGCCTACAAGCGCAAGCACGCCTTCGAGGGCGTGCTGCCGAACATGGAGCGACGCTACCGCGAGACCGACTCGAACATGGTGCGCGAGGAACTGGCCCGCTACCAGGGTTCGAAGGCCTGCCCCGAGTGCGTCGGCACGCGCTTGAATCGCGCGGCGCGCAACGTCTACATCGGCAGTCACAATCTCGCCGACGTGACCTCCATGCCCATCGGGCGCAGCCATGCGTTCTTCGACAAGCTGACGCTCACGGGCAAGCGCGGCGAGATCGCCGAGAAGATCATCAAGGAAGTGAAGCTGCGTCTCACCTTCCTGGTGAACGTCGGCCTCGACTACCTGACGCTCGATCGCAGCGCCGACACTCTGTCCGGCGGCGAGGCGCAGCGCATCCGTCTCGCGAGCCAGATCGGCGCAGGCCTGGTCGGCGTGATGTACATCCTGGACGAGCCGTCCATCGGCCTGCATCAGCGCGACAACCAGCGCCTGCTTGCGACGCTCGTGCACCTGCGCGATCTCGGCAACACGGTGATCGTGGTCGAGCACGACGAAGAGGCGATCCTCGCCGCCGATCACGTGGTCGACATGGGACCGGGCGCGGGCGTGCATGGTGGTTGCGTGGTGGCCCAGGGCAAGCCGGCCGAGATCGCGGCCTGCGCCGAATCGCTGACCGGCCAGTACCTGTCCGGTCGCCGTGGCATCGCGATTCCGCACTTGAGGCTCAAGCCCGATCCGAAGCGCATGCTCGGCATCCGCGGCGCGCGCGGCAACAACCTGAAGGGCGTGGACGTAGACATCCCGGTCGGGCTCATGACTTGCGTGACCGGTGTGTCGGGCTCGGGCAAGTCGACGCTCGTGAACGACACGCTGTTCGCCGTCACCGCGCGCGAACTGAACGGCGCGACGGTCAGCGCCGCCGAGCACGACGCGATCACTGGTCTGGATAATTTCGACAAGGTGGTGGACATCGACCAGAGCCCCATCGGCCGCACGCCGCGCTCGAACCCCGCGACCTACACCGGGCTCTTCACGCCGATACGCGAACTCTTCGCCGGCGTGCCCGAGGCGCGCTCGCGCGGCTATGAACCCGGCCGTTTCTCGTTCAACGTCAAGGGTGGGCGCTGCGAGGCCTGTCAGGGCGACGGCGTGATCAAGGTGGAGATGCACTTCCTGCCCGACGTCTACGTGCCCTGCGACATGTGCAAGGGCAAGCGCTACAACCGCGAGACGCTCGAGATCACCTACAAGGGCCGCAGCATCAGCGACGTGCTCGAGATGACGGTGGAGGAGGCGCGCGGCTTCTTCGAGGCGGTGCCGGCCATCGCCAGCAAGCTGCACACGCTGGCCGAGGTGGGCCTGTCCTACGTGCGCATCGGCCAGAACGCCACCACGCTCTCGGGCGGCGAGGCGCAGCGCGTGAAGCTGTCGCGCGAACTCTCCAAGCGCGACACCGGCAAGACGCTCTACATCCTGGACGAGCCGACCACGGGCCTGCACTTCTACGACATCGAGCAGCTCTTGAAGGTGCTGCACCGGCTGCGCGATCACGGCAACACGGTGGTGGTCATCGAGCACAATCTCGACGTGATCAAGACCGCCGACTGGGTCATCGATCTCGGCCCCGAGGGCGGCACCGGCGGCGGAGAGATCCTCGCGGTCGGTACGCCGGAGGAGGTGGCCGCCGACCCGCGCTCCCACACCGGGCGTTTCCTGGCCGAGGTGCTGCAGCGGCCGGCGCCGGCGCGCGCCTCGGCCTGACATCGGAGCGCGGCGCATGGATGTGATCGACACCGCCACTCACCGCGCGCTGCGGCCCGGGCCCCGCAACGCCATCACCGACGTCGCCGGTCTCACCGTCGGCCAGGCCGCGGACGCCGACATCGGCACCGGCGTCACGGTGGTGGTGCCGGCGGCCGGCTGCGTCGGCGCGAGCGACGTACGCGGCGGCGCGCCCGGTACCTTCCTGACCGACATCCTGGACAGCGCCAACGTCGGCCTGCCGGTCGATGCCGTGGTGCTGACCGGCGGCTCGGTGTTCGGCATGGGCGCGGCACAGGCAGTGATCCACACGCTCGCCGCGCGCGGTCGCGGCGCGGACTTCGTCGGCCGCACCGTGCCCTGCGTCCCCGCGGCGGTGATCTTCGACCTGCACGCGCACCGGCGGGATGACTGGCTGGAGGCCTCGCCCTACCCGGCGCTCGGTCGCGCGGCGCTTGCCGCCGCCGAGGTCGACGTCGCCCAGGGTTCCGTCGGCGCCGGCACCGGTGCGTCGGCGTGCAGCTACGCGGGCGGCGTCGGCACGGCCTCGGCCGTCACGCCGGACGGCCTGGTGGTGGGCGCGCTGGTCGTGGTGAACAGCTTCGGCGAGGTGGTGATCCCGGGCTCCCGACACTTCTGGGCCTGGCCCTTTGAATTCGGCGACGAGTTCGGTGGTCTCGGCGGGCCCGCGGGACAGGCGCCGCTCTCCCCTGAGCTCTCCGTGCCGCCGGCCCTGCGCCAGCCCGGCATGAGCACCACGCTCGCGGTGGTCGCGACCAATGCCTCGCTCGATCGCCCGGCAGCCAAGCGCATGGCCATCATGGCCCAGGATGGCATCGCGCGCGCCGTGCGACCGGTGCACACGCTCTACGACGGCGACGTGGTGTTCACCCTCGCGACCGGCGAGCGCGCGGCCGTCGCCGATCCGCTCGAGCAGGCGCGCATCGGCCATCTCGCCGCCGACTGCGTGGCGCGCGCCATCGCCCGCGCCGTGTACCACGCCGGACCGCGCGCGCAGCCGCCGTCGTGGCGCGAGACCTGGGGCTGAGCCGCGCGCGGCTCGTTCAGATGCCGAGCTGCTGGCCGACCAGGTAGCCGTAGAGCGTCAGCACCGCGGCACTCGCCAGGCGCTCGTAGAAACCGCCGAACACGCTCGCCAGGCGCAGTGTCGCGAAGCGCCGATCGATGAGCCCGCCCAGCTCGCGGCCGAGCGCGCCGGCCAGCCGCGGCAGCAGGAGCGCGAGGCCGAGCAGGGCGCCGGCCGCCAGCGGACTTGGCCAGGCGGACGCGCTCAGCGCGCCGAGTTCGGTCCGCAGGGCATCGAACAGGGAGCCGGCCAGCACGCAGCCCTGCACGGTGAAGACCGCGGCGGCGCGCCGCGCGGTCCACGGCAGGCGCGCGGCCAGCAGGCCCGCCGTCGGCAGCACGATCATCAGGCCGAGAGCGTCCAGCGGCGCGAGCCGCAGGAGCTCCATCAGCGAGGCCGCCGCGCGCAGCCCGAAGATCGCGGGGTAGGTGATCAGCACCGCGGCCGCCACGCTCGTGAAACGCGCAAGCGGCGAGAGCGTGTCGCGCCAGCGTCGCCGACGCGCGTCCGCGTCGGCCGACGCCGCAGCACGCGTGGCCAGCCAGTCCTCCAGCGCGCCGCCGACGCACAGCACGGCGGTCAAGCAGAGCAGGGCCTGGGCAGGGGGCAGCGGCAGCATCGGGCGTGATCAGTGGCGGCCGGTCAATGAGGAGCAGGGCTATCGGGTATCATGCCGCCCATCCCCGTTTGCACAGGACTCCACGGCATGTCCGTTCTGATCTGCGGTTCGCTCGCCTTCGACAACATCATGGTGTTCCAGGACAGGTTCAAGCACCACATCCTGCCCGACAAGATCCACATCCTGAACGTGTCCTTCCTGGTCCCGGAACTGCGCCGCGAGTTCGGTGGCTGCGCCGGCAACATCGCTTATAACCTGAAGCTGCTGGGCGGCGCACCCCTGATCATGGGCACCGTCGGCACCGACTTCGCGCCGTACGCCGCGTGGCTCGCGCGCCATGGCATCGACACGCGCTGCATCACCACCGTCGACGGCTCGCTCACCGCCCAGGCTTTCATCACCACCGATCTGGACGACAATCAGATCACCGCCTTCCATCCCGGCGCGATGAACCACTCGGCGCGCAACAAGGTCGCCGATGCCGGCGCCGTCGAACTCGCCATCGTCGCGCCCGACGGCCGCGATGGCATGCTGACCCACGCGCGACAGCTGGCCGACGCCGGCATTCCGTTCATCTTCGATCCGGGTCAGGGCATGCCGATGTTCGACGGCGACGATCTCAAGGCCTTCATCGATCTCGCCACCTGGGTGACGGTCAACGACTACGAATCGGAGCTGATGCAGGAGCGCACCGGCTTGTCGCCCGAGGCGATCGCCGAACGCGTCAAGGCCTGCATCGTGACGCGCGGCGGCGAGGGCTCGCAGATCTACACTCGCGAGGGGCGCATCGACATTCCCGCGGCCAAGCCCGCGAGCCTGACCGATCCGACCGGCTGCGGCGACGCCTACCGCGCGGGCCTGCTCTACGGCCTGGTGCAGGGCCTGCCCTGGGAGACCACCGGGCGCATCGCGTCGCTGTGCGGCGCGATCAAGATCGCCCACTCCGGCACCCAGAACCATCACTACACGCGGGACGAGTTCGCCGCGCGCTACCGAGCGGAGTTCGGCGCGCCGCTGGCGTGGTGAGGCGCATAATGCGGAACCGTCGACTGGAACGTTCAAGGCCATGATCCCTTTTCCGCACATCGATCCCGTCGCGTTCAAGGTCGGCCCCGTCGCCGTGCACTGGTACGGGCTGTCCTACATCGTCGGCATCGCGCTGGGCTGGGGACTCTTGCACGACCGCGCCGCGCGCAGCGACGGGCGCTGGACCAGCGAGCAGGTCGCGGACCTGGTGTTCTACGCCGCGCTCGGCGGCGTGCTCGGTGGACGTCTCGGCTACATCCTGTTCTACAACTTCGAAACCTACCTCGCCAATCCGCTCGGCATCTTCAAGGTCTGGCAGGGCGGCATGTCGTTTCACGGCGGCGCGCTCGGCATGAGTCTCGCGTTGGCGTGGTACGCGCGCGCCGGCAAGCGGCCCTTCCTCGAACTGGCGGATTTCCTCGTGCCGGTGATCCCGATTGGCTTGGGCCTCGGCCGCCTCGCCAACTTCGTCAACCAGGAACTGTGGGGCGCCCCGACCACGCTGCCCTGGGGCGTGGTGTTCACCAATCCCGCGGCCGGCGGCGTGGCCCGCCATCCGAGCCAGATCTACGAAGCCCTGCTCGAAGGCCTGCTGTTGTTCGTGATCCTGAACCTGGTCGCGCGCCGACCGCGGCCGACCGGCATGCTGCTCGGCCTGTTCCTGATGTTCTACGGCCTGTTCCGCTTCGCGGTGGAATTCGTGCGCGAGCCGGACGCGCACATCGGCTATCTCGCCTTCGACTGGTTCACCATGGGGCAGCTGCTCTCGCTGCCGATGGTGATCATCGGGCTCGTCCTGGTCATCGCCGCCGGCCGGCGCTGAGGAGACGGCATGCAGACCTACCTCGATCTCCTGCGGCACGTGCGCGAGCACGGCGTGCGCAAGACCGACCGCACCGGCACCGGCACGCTGAGCGTGTTCGGTTACCAGATGCGCTTCGATCTCGGGGCGGGCTTTCCGCTCCTCACCACCAAGAAGCTGCATTTGAAGTCGATCATCCACGAGCTGATCTGGTTCCTGCGCGGCGAGTCCAATATCGCCTATCTCAAGCAGCACGGTGTCAGCATCTGGGACGAGTGGGCCGACGCCGACGGCGAACTCGGGCCGGTCTACGGCGTGCAGTGGCGCTCCTGGCCGACGCCGGGCGGCGGCCAGGTCGACCAGCTCGCCGAGGTCATCGAAGCCATCAAGCGCACGCCGGACTCGCGTCGCCTGGTGGTGAGCGCCTGGAATGTGGCCGAAGTGCCGCGCATGGCGCTCGCGCCCTGCCACGTGATGTTCCAGTTCTACGTGGCCGACGGTCGACTGTCCTGCCAGATGTACCAGCGCAGCGCGGACATCTTCCTGGGCGTGCCGTTCAACATCGCCTCCTACGCGCTCCTGACACTCATGGTGGCGCAGGTCTGCGATCTCGCGCCCGGTGATTTCGTGCACACGCTCGGCGACGCGCACCTGTACTTGAACCACCTCGAACAGGCGGATCTGCAGCTCACGCGCACGCCCTACCCGGCGCCGACCATGCGTCTGAATCCCGCGGTGAAGTCGATCGACGCGTTCACCTACGAGGACTTCACCCTCGAAGGCTACGTCGCCCATCCGCACATTCCCGCGCCCGTCGCGGTGTGAGCGCGCGCCGATGCGCGTGAGCCTGGTGGTCGCCATGGCGCATGACGGCGTGATCGGCCGCGACGGCGGCATGCCCTGGCATCTGCCCGCGGAGCTCAAGCGCTTTCGCGCCATCACCATGGGCAAGCCCATCGTCATGGGACGCCGCACCCACGACTCCATCGGCCGCGCCTTGCCGGGACGGCGCAACATCGTGCTGAGTCGTGATCCTGCCTATCGGGCCGCCGAGGGCTGTGAAGTCTTCCCCTCGCTGGACGCCGCGCTCGCCGAACTCGGCGACTGCGAGGAAGTGATGATCATCGGCGGCGCGACGCTCTACGCCGAGGCGCTGCCGCGCGCCACGCGCCTGCACCTGACCGAGATCGACGCGGAACTCGCCGGCGACACCTGGTTTCCCGCATTCGACAGAGACCAATGGCGCGAGGTGGCGAGCGAGGCGCGCGGCATCGATGCCGATAATCCGCTCGCATGGAGGCACGTGGTGCTGGAACGCGAGCCGCCTGTCAGCTGAGGTCGCGCGCGAGCGAGCTGTCTATCAGGAGCGTGACCGCCGCGTCCGCGTGGGTATAGGTGGCGTAGAGCACGCCCGCGAGCGTGACGTCCTGGCCCGCGACCCAGCCCTGCCCACTGGCCTCGATGCGGTCGCCGGCATCGCCTTCGACCACCAGTTGCCGCGTGGCGGTCTCGAGGAACATGTCGCTCGCATCCGGCAAGGCCAGCACGTCGCGCACCGCGAGCCGCAAGGTGTTGTCACCGCTACCCGTGAGGTCGATACGCTCGATGCCGCTGATGCGGGAGTCCGCCACGGCGGTCAGATCGAGCGTGACGCCGGCGCCCACCAGTCGCAGTCGGTCCTCACCGCCGCCGCCGTCCGCGCGGCGCAGGCCGTCCCGCCACACGAGCGTGTCATTGCCCCCACCGCCGCGCAGCACGTCGGCGCCGCCACCGCCGTCGAGGTGATCGTCGCCGAGGCCGCCCACGAAGTTCTCGTCCGCGCTCGTGCCGCTGAGCGTGTCCGACGCCGGGCCGCCCTGTCGTGTCACCACGCCGTTGAAGTCGCGACCGTGCACGACGTAGGCCGCGCCCGAGCCGCTCAGGTTCGGATTGCCCGACGGCGCGCCGACTAGGAGATCGTCGAAGCCGTCGCCGTTGACGTCGCCCGCGCCGCTCACCGCCACGCCGCTGAAGGTTTCGGCGGCGGTGCCATCCAGCCGGATGCCATTGGTGCCGTCGATGTCGCTCAGCGCCAGGCGAGCCGCGAAGCCGTCGCCGCGCCCGAACACTACGTAGCTCGAACCCGAGCGCGCGCCGTTCGGCGTCTCGCGATAGACCCCGATGAGGATGTCGTCGTAGCCATCGCCATTGACGTCGCCGGCGGCAGCAAGAGCGCCGCCGCTGAAATGCTGTGCGGCCGCGCCGTCGATGCGGAAGCCGTTGCTGCCGTCGAGCGTCGCGAGATCCAGTTGCGGCGCGAAGCCCTGCGTGTTGCCGAACACGACGTAGCTGGTGCCGGCGCCATTGGAAGCGGCTAGGTCAGCGCCGATCAGGAAGTCGTCGACGCCGTCACCGTTGACGTCTCCCGCGCCGGCGAGCGCAACGCCGCTGCGATCTTCCGGCGTAGCGCCGACAATCTCGAAGCCATTGGCCCCGTCGAGCGTGCCGAGATCGAAGACCGGGCCCTGACCGTCGGCCTTGCCGTAGACGACGTAGGTGACGCCGGCCCCATTGTTGGGGCCGATAGGACCATTGAATGGCGTGCTCGCCAGTACATCGTCGAAACCGTCGCCATTGATGTCGCCAGCGGCGGCCACGACGATGCCGACGTCTCTGAAGGGTTCGGGGCTATCGATCCGAAAGCCGTCGCTGCCATCGAGCGCACCGAGGTCCAGGCTCGCGCCAAAACCCTGTGCGTGCCCGAATACCACGTAGATGGATCCCGCGGAATTGCCGCCAAGCACTGTGAAGGGCGCGCCAATCATCAGGTCATCAAAGCCATCGCCGTTGACGTCGCCGGCGCTGCTCACGCTCCAGCCGCTACTGTCGCCGGGTTGCACGCCCGTCAGCTTGAAGCCCGTGTTGCCGTCCAGGCTGTTGAGGTCCAGGGCGGCGGGGAAGCCGTCCGCCCGTCCGAAGACGAGGTAGCTCACGCCTGCGCGGCCATTGGCCAGGCGGTCGCCGATCAACATGTCTGCGAAGCCGTCGCCGTTGATGTCACCGACGCCGGACATGGCGAAGATGTCGTAGGCGCCCGGCACATCGCCCACCAGGCGGAAGCCATCGCTGCCGTCCAGCGCGGCGAGTTCGACGCTCGATTCAGACGCTTCGGCGCGACCGAACAGGACGAAGGCTCCGCGCGGCTGGCTCGTGGTGGGGAAAGACGGCGCGCCGATGAAGAGGTCGTCCAGGCCGTCGCCGTTCACGTCCCCCACGTTCGCGACGGCGCCGCCGAGGTTGTCACGCGCGAAGAGACCATCGAGGCGATAGCCATTCGTGCCGTTCAGGTTCGCGAGCGGCATCGCCCCGCCTACCAGGCGCGGCGCGGCGGCTTCGACGAGCAGCGTTGCGTCGCCCTGCGTGAAGCGGGCATAACTCACGCCATCGAGCGTCCTCGCGCCCGCTGCCTGCCACGCGCCATGGGCCGTGACCAGGTCGTCGCTGCCGGCGCGCACGCGCAGCGTGTCGCTGTCGGACAGGCTCGCCACGCGCGCCGCCGTCAGGGTCAGCGCATTGGCGCCACTGCCGTGGATGTCCAGTGCTTCGATGGCCGCGGCCCGCTGCAGGGTCGTGCTGGTGATAGCGAGTCCCGCGCCAGTGAACAACAAGGTGTCGGTGCCACTGCCGCCGCTCTGCACGAGGTCGGCGCCATCGAAGATCAGCACATCGTCGCCGGCCCCGCCGCGCAGGGTGTCCGCGCCGCCGCGACCATGCAGGCGGTTGTCACCGCGATTGCCGAGCAGGGTATTGGCGCCGTCGTTGCCGGTCCCAAGCAGGTTGGCCACACCGAGCAGCGTGAGGTTTTCCTGGTGGACACCCAGCGCGTAGCTGACGGCGGCCTTCACCAGGTCGAGGCCGGGATCGGTCAGCGTCTTGTCGATTTCGCCCGGGCCGTCGATGACGTAGGTGTCATCGCCCGCATCCCCGCGCAGTTGGTCGCGGCCGCGGCCGCCGTCAAGCAGGTCGTCGCCAGCGCGGCCGACGAGCCGGTCATCGCCCGCGAGCCCGAACAGCACATCCGCGCTCGCGCCGCCGATCAGGCTGTCGTTTCTCGATGTACCGCGCTTGACTGCCATGTCGGGCCCATCCGGGCCCACCGTCGGACCGCCTGGGCGTTCACCCTAGCCGAAGTACCGGGCGGACGACAGTTCGGAGCTTGCTGGCGCCCGCGCGCAGGGGCGGTGCCAGGACGGGGCAAGGCCTAGCCGCGGGACAGCGCGCGTGCCGGTTGCGGGACCGAGAGAGTCGGGCTGCGGGATACATCGTCGACCGCCCGCGCGATCTCCAGGCTCACCTGCCCGACCTTCAGGCCCCACCAGCCGACGGTCGCGTTGTTGATCACGCGTCCATCGGGCAGCTTGGCGAGCACGTCGCGAAAGCGCAGCTTGGGGCCGGGCTTGCCGTCCTCGCCCGGCACGCGCATGGCGTACTCGAGTCGGAAGACGCCGCCGTCGGTGAAGCCGCGGGCGAGGCCGACCACGTCCTCGCGCGTGCCCTGGAAGTCGCCGGTCGGCGTGCGGGTCAGGCGCCAGGTCTTGCGATCCTTCTCGCCGTCGTCGAAGGCGAAGTCCTCGACGAGCGTCAGCGTGGTGCCGTCCCAGGTGCCTTCCAGGTAGGCGGTGAAACCGCGATCGACCCCGGTGATGGTGCTGAAGCGGCCGCGGCCGATGGTGTGGCCGACGAGGTCCCTCTCCAGCACGAACCGCTCACTCGCGGCCTCCGGTGGCGGGGCCGGCGCGGTGGCGCAGGCGCCGAGGCCGAGGGGGGCGAGCAGGATCGCGGCTAGGTGTCTGTGCATGGCGGACTCCGGCGGCGTGGTTCTGTGAATCGTCCACCGACTACGCCCGTCCACGACGCCCGGATTACTCGCGGCCGCCGCACGGACCATGCCGACCCCGTGGAAGTTCCCATCCCTGGACTCGTTAAAGGCGAAAACGGCCCTCGGCATTTTCTGCTGTGCGGGGCGCGACCGATGGGCGAGGCTGCCATCAGAAACGGAGGTCCCCATGCGCTTCAATCACGTGCTCGCCTACCTCGATACCCGTCGCGTGGCGAACCCGGCGCGAACGCGCGCCTGCCTTGCCAGCCTGGCCGACCTGGCCGTAGCCCACGAGGCGCGCCTCACCCTGTGCGACGTGCTCGAACCGCCGCCGGCGGCGGCCGGGGGCACCTCGGAGCGCGTCGCGGCGCTGCGCCGGCGCTATGTGCTCGCGGCGCTCGAGCATCTCGCGACGGAACTGCGCGGAAAGGTCGTCGCGGAGCACGTGTTGCTGGAGGGCAACCCGTTCATCGCCATCTCGCGACACGCGGCCCACCACGGCATCGATCTCGTGGCCACGCTCGATGGTACCGACGGCGAGGGTCGGCCGGACGCCACCGCCAGGCATCTCGTGCGCAAGTGCCCGGCGCCGGTATGGGTGATGGGGCCGCGCGGCCACGGCGCGCGGCAGCGCCTGCTGGTGGCCGTCGACCGCGACATCTTTCCCGCCACGGCGACTCCGCGCGACATGGCCGGGCGCCTGGTCGACGCCGCCGTCGCGCTCGCCCGCGGCCAGCCAGCGAGCGTGCACCTCGCCCACGCCTGGCAGGTCTACGGGGCGGAGCTGATGGAGGATCCGGGGCTGGGACTCGACGCCGCCAGTCTCGAGGCCTATGTCGACGGCCAGCGCTACAGCCACCACCTGTGGCTGGAAGAACTGCACGACGCGCTGCGCGCCCGGCTGGCAATACGCAGCGACTTCTCGCTCGAGACCACCACCCACCTGGTCGAGGGCGAGGCCGCCGAGGTGCTGCCGGCGCTGGCGCGGCGTTTGAGCGTGGACGCGCTCTTGCTCGGCACGCTGGGCGCGAGTCGCGCGCCGGGCGTGCTGATCGGCAACACGGCCGAGGAGATCCTCGGCCGCGCGGGCGTGCCGATACTCGCGCTCAAGCCGCCTGGCTTCGAATCGCCGCTGATCTCGCCCGGCGCGTGAGCGACGGCGCGAGTTTCAGTCGAAGTCGGCCGCGAAGCCGGACCGCACCTGCACCAGGCGGTCGTCCTCCAGGCACAGGGCGCTCAGTTCGCCGCCCCACACTGCGCCGCTGTCCAGCGGGTAGACGTGGTGTTCGCGCCAGCGCGCGCGCGGCAGGCGCAGCGTCGACCAGTGCCCGAACACGATGCCGTGGCCGGCGTTCGCGCGACCCGGCACGCCGAACCAGGGCAGGAGCGGCTTGTCCGCCGTGGGCTCGCTCTTGTCGTTCATCTCCAGGCGCCCGTCCGGCGCGCAGTAGCGCATGCGCGTGAGGCAGTTGGTGATGAAGCGCAGCCGCGCCGGGCCGTGGAGCATGGGGTCCCAGCGATCCGGCTCATCGCCGTACATGTGCGCGAGGAAGTCGACGAAGTCCGGCCCGCGCAGCGCGGCTTCCGCTTCGGCGGCGCAGGCAAGCGCGGTGGCGAGATCCCACTCGGGCGACAGGCCGGCATGCACCAGCACCCGGTCCAGGCGCGCGTCGTAGTGCAGGAGCGGCTGACGCCGCAGCCAGTCCAGCAGTTCGTCGCGATCGGGCGCGCGCAGCACGTCCTCGAAGGTGTCGCGGCGCCGCGGCTTCGCGCCCGGCAGGTGGGCGCAGGCGAGGAGATGCAGGTCGTGGTTGCCGAGCACCGTCACCACGCATGCGCCCAGTGCGCGAACTCGACGCAATACCGCGAGCGAGGCCGGCCCGCGATTGACCAGGTCGCCCACCAGCCACAGCCGGTCGCGTGTCGAATCGAAGTCGATGGCGTCGAGCAGCGCGCCGAGTTCGGCGTCGCAGCCCTGGATGTCGCCGATGGCCCAGGTCGCCACGCCGCGCTCAGTTCAGGATGCGCGGCACCGCGAGGCGGAACAGCGGGATGGCCGCGTTGAACGCTTCGCCGTCCACCGCCTGCATCTGGTAGGAGCCGGCCATGGTTCCGAGCGGCGTCTCGAGCACCGCGCCGCTGGTGTAGCGAAACGCCTGGCCGGGCTGGATCAGCGGTTGCTGGCCGACCACGCCGTCGCCATGCACTTCCTGGATGCGGCCGTTGGCGTCGGTGATGAGCCAGTGGCGCGACAGCAGTTGCGCGGCGATCGAGCCGTGGTTGGCGATGGTGATGGTGTAGGAGAAGGCGTAGCGGCGGGCGGCGGGTTCGGACTGGGCCTCCAGGTAGGCGGTGTCCGCGCTGACCTGGATGTCGTACTTGGGACTGTTCACGGCGGCGCTCCGGGACTGGCGCGGCGTGCGCCGAGGCCATTGTACCGTTCACGCGCGGCCCGCGCCGCGCGTGAACGCATCGCTCAGTAGCGCGCGATGACGTGGGTGGCGAAATCGCGGAACACGCGCCGCGCGTGGTCCATGGGCGGCAGCAGGGTGACCTCGCGCAGGCCCGCGGCCTCGGCCGCGCGCAGGCGCTCGATGATCTGCTCGGGCTCGCCGGCCATGATGAAGGTCTCGATCGCCTCGGGCGTGATGAAGCGCCGCTCTTCCGGCACCACCCAGGAGCAGTGCCCCTCGTGGATCTGCAGGTAGCGCTTGTGCTCGGGCGTGGCCATCTTTTCCACGTAGGCGCAGTAGGCCTCCCAGGTGTTATGGATCGCGGGCGGAATGGCCGCCTCGTCCCGGGTCAGCTTCCAGTTCTCGTAGCAGTAGTGCAGGGCGGCCGCGACCTGCGAGCCACACTGGTCGATCACCCGTTCGCTGCTGAGCTTCTCGCCCGGGCCGAGCACCACCGCGGTGGTCAGCGCGGCGGTGTGGAAGTCATCGTTCAAGGTGCGTCCGACCTCGGCCGCGCCGGCGCGCATCAGCTCGAAACTCTGGTGCACCATGGCCGGCGGCTCGTTCAGCGCCGAGATGCGGCCGTCGCCGTAGGCGCCAGCGGCGCGCAGCGCGCCCGGGCCATTGGCCGCGACCCAGATCGGTATGGGCTGGGTGATGTCGACGAACTTGCGCTCGAGATGCATGAAACGAATGGTGCGGGTCTCGCCGTTCAGCGTGTACTCCACCTCTTCGCCATGCAGGAGCGCGCGCACCACCCGCAGGTACTCGCGGAAGGCCTTCGGCTTCATCGGGTTCATGCCCATGGTGCGCATCGCGGTGTGGCCGGTGCCGAGGCCGAGGAACACCCGTCCGGGTGCCAGCGCGGCGATGCTCGCGATGGAGTGCGCAGTGACCGGCGCGATGCGGGTCGGCGCGATCGACACGCCGGTGCCGATCTTAATGCGCGAGGTGTTGACCGCCGCCAGCGCCAGCACGGCGTAGCAGTCGGACCAGATCATCTGAGAATCGGGCACCCACGCGTGGTCGTAACCGAGATCCTCCGCCAGCCGCACGATCTGCCAATCGCTGATGTGGGTGGCGAACATGGCGCCGAATTTCATGGGCAGTCTCCCCGTCTTGAATGTCGCGCCATCCTCGACGGCGGCCACCGGTGCGTCAAGCGGCCGACGTCGGCGTGCGTCGGGCGCCCAGTCCTGCTAGGGTGCGCGACGCGCGACTCGCGCGCTCGAACACACCCTCGACTCCCATGGCGAACAAGCCCATCTACGTGCGCGGCGGCTCCTCGCGCAATCTCTTCGCGGTGCGCGTGGTGCTGTTCGTGCTGGTGCCGGCCGCGCTCCTGTTCAATTACTACGTGAGCACCATCGCGCTGTCGCGCGACATCAAGAGCATCGTGTTCGTGCACCCGCTCGGCTGGTCCTACCATAGCGAGACCACCGCGGTGCCGAACATGCGCCGCATCGACTACACCGCGCAGGGCATCGCCGACGCCATCGCGCGTAACCACGCGGTGCCGCTGTTCCTGCTGAGCAAGTATCCCTCCAGCGAGAAGCGCCCCAATCCACTGATCGGCGTGAACGCCTACGACCTGGGCAAGGACACGCCGCCGACGCCGGAGGCGCTCCTGGCCGCCAACCTGGCCCGGGTGCAGAGCGACGCAGGCGGCAAGCTCGAGGTGGTGGAACAGATCTCGACCCTGCCGCTCGCCACCCTGCCGGCGGCGCGCGTGGTGCTGCGCGCGCCGGGCAAGCCGCTCGATCGCATGACCGTGTACACCGTGGTCGCGGGGCACCTGAGCTTCACCATCGTCGCCTCGGACGCCTCGAGCGGCGAGGACGACGTCTCCGCGGACCTGGAAACCTTCCTGGCCAACGTCGCGGTGGACTGAGGTACTCGCCGCTAGACTGGTGTGAACAGGTAGGCGCCGACGATGATCGCCGTCACCACCGCCACCCACACCTCGAGGATGGCGCGCCACGGCATCGCGCCCGCCGCGAGTTCCATGAAATGCAGGAACACGAGGCGGATCTTGAAGGCGGCGATCAGCAGGATGGCCAGCGTCGCGGCGCGCGCCGGGGCGTCGTTCTCGGCCAGCGCGAACACCACCAGGGTCGCCAGGGCCAGCACCGCCCAGGCGCGCGTGACCGTGAGTCGCGCCAGGCCGCTCATGGCGCGCGCAGCAGGTAGATCATGGGAAACAGCACAAGCCACAGCAGGTCGACCATGTGCCAGTAGCAGCCGCCTGATTCCAGCCAGGTCAGGTAGCGAGCGTCCTGGTGTTCCGCGCGGGTCTTCGCCAGGCAGAGGGCCAGCACCGCCATGCCGCCGACGTAGTGCAGGAAATGCAGCCCGGTCAGCGCGAAGTAGAACATGAAGAAGTCGTTGGTGAGCAGGGTGATGCCGGCGTCGATCTTGTGCCAGTACTCGTACACCTTGGTCAGCGCGAAACCCGCGCCGACCAGCATCGCCAACGTGAGATGACGTCGCACCGCCGCGCGCTGTCCCTCGCGCGCGCGGTGCACCGCCAGCGCCACCAGCCAGGAGCTGGTCAGCAGGATCAGGGTGTTCAGCGCGCCAAGCAGCGGGTCGAGCGCCTGGCGCGAGGTCTCGAACAGCGCCGGCGCCTTGTAGCGCTCGGTCATGAACAGCAGGAACAGCACCGCGAACAGGCAAAGGTCCGCGGTGATGAACGACCACACGCCCTCGTCACCGGCCAGCCTGCGCTGACCGGTGACGGGAGACGTGTCGAGGTCGGCGTGCCCCGCGGTCGGGTCAGAGGGTCGCACCCGCGACCTTTCCGACGCCTTCGCCCGCTTGCGCCCGTTCCGTCGAGGTCGCGCCCCGCGCTTCGGCCTCCAGGCGCCGCAGCGCCGACACCATGTAGGTGGTCAAGCCGACGATCCAGAAGAACCACACGAAGAACTCGATCCAGAAGTTGAGCGTGCCCTGGCGCGCGAAGATGCCGCCCTTGAAGTAGGGCATGAGGAGTTCGGCGACGAAGCTCACGCCGACCCAGATGCCATACCACGCCATCCACTTCGGGATCAGCGGCTCGCGGCGCGGGTCCTGGATGAAGGCCATGCCGAGCGCGATCATCTGCACCGAGGTCACCCAGAAGCACATGTCGATCATGAGCCAGCCCATGTCGTACAGGAGCTGCAAGATGGTGTCGTCCAGCACTTCCGGGCGATAGGCGCCGGCCAGCCAGAACACGCAGGAACACATCAGCGGCACGACCGTGAGACCCGCGCCCCACACGGCGAGCGTGGACAGCACGTTGTTGTCCTTCTCGATGCCGATCTCGACGATCTTCGCGAGCGCCAGGCCCCACAGGAGGTAGAACACCGCGAACATCATCGCCATGCCCATGCCGATACGGATGCCGTTCGCCTCCGCGCGGAACATGTCGCCGATGTCCTTGGCCGGCAGGTCGGCGGGCACGGGCGGGATGGTGTGCCCGAGGATGCCCCAGAACACGATGAACACGGCCAGGAATACCGGGCCGCACCAGGTCAGGAAACGCAGGTACTTCAGTCGCTCGACCATGGAAGATTCCCCTCGAAGTGGTGTGTGGCCGCCGCGCGGCATGACGTCGCGGGCTCGCCGGACCCGGGCTCCCCGGCACGGGTATGGCCAGATGGTAAGCATGCTTACTAAATCTGGCAACCCGCGGCCGGCGGCGGAGCCGCATACAATCCCTCGCAGCGCCGCCGGGGCGCGCAAGCGGGGAGTCCCATGCCATGGCAACACTGAACGGATCGACCCTCATCGCCCAGAGCCTCAAGCGCCAGGGCGTGAAGCAGGTGTTCGGCGTGATGGGCTTCCCCATCGTCGAACTCGCGCAGGTGGTGCAGAACGAGGGCATCGACTACTACGGCTTTCGCAACGAGCAGTCGGCGAGCTACGCGGCCGGCGCGGTGGGCTACATGACCGGCCGACCGGGCGTATGCCTGACGGTCTCGGGGCCGGGCATGGTGCACGCGGTGGCGGGACTGTCGAACGCCTGGGCCAACTGCTGGCCGATGCTGCTGGTGAGCGGCGCGCCCGATTCCTACCAGCGTGAGCAGGGCGCGTTCCAGGAGGCGCCGCAGCTGGAATCGGCGCGGCCCTACGTCAAGCTCGCGACGCGTCCCGATGCGCTCGCGCGGGTGCCCGCCTACGTCGAGAAGTGCGTGCGCACCGCGATCTACGGGCGTCCCGGCGCGGTGTATCTCGATCTCCCCAACGACATCATCGCCGACACCCTGGCCGAGGGGGACGTGCGCTGGGCGCCGTGCTGTCCGCCGGCGCCGCGCACGCTCGCCGATCCCGAGCAGGTGGAGGCCGCGCTCGCCGCGCTGCGCGGCGCGAAGCGGCCGCTGGTGATCGTCGGCAAGGGCGCGGCCTACGCCCGCGCCGAGCACGAAGTGCGGCGCTTCATCGATGCGACCGGCCTGCCGTTCCTGGCCTCGCCGATGGGCAAGGGCGTGGTGCCGGACGACCATGCCCTGTCGGTCGCGCCGGCGCGCTCGCTCGCGCTGCAGGAGGCGGACGTCGTGTTCCTGGTCGGCGCGCGGCTCAACTGGATCATGCATTTCGGCCTGCCGCCGCGCTTCGCGGCCGACGTCAAGATCATCCAGCTCGACATCGCCGCGGAGGAGATCGGCACCAACGTGCCGGCGGAGGTCGGCCTGGTGGGTGACGCGCAGGCGGTGATGGCGCAGTTCAACGAGGCCTTGGCGGCTGAGCCCTGGCGCTTCGACGCCGGTTCTCCGTGGTGGACGGCGCTCAAGGCGAAGATCGCCGAGAACGACGCGCAGGTCGCGGCCATGATGCGGGACGACAGCCTGCCCATGGGCTACTACCGCGTGTTCGCCGCCATTCGCGCCGCGCTGCCGAAGGACGCGGTGATCGTGAGCGAGGGGGCCAACACCATGGACATCGGCCGCGGCGTGATGCCGAACTTCGCGCCGCGCCTGCGCCTCGACGCCGGCACCTTCGGCACCATGGGCGTGGGGCCAGGCTTCGCCGTGGCCGCGGCGGTGGTGCATCCCGACAAGCGCGTGTTCTGCATCGAGGGCGATTCGGCCTTCGGCTTCTCCGGCCTCGAAGTGGAGACCGCCTGCCGCTATCGCCTGCCCATCACCTTCATCGTGGTGAACAACAACGGCATCGGCTCCGGCCCGACCGAACTCGGCGAAGTGGTGCCGCCCAACGCCTACACGCCGAACGCGCGCTACGACCAGGTGATCGAGGCCTTCGGTGGGCGCGGCTTCTTCGTCAACACGCCGGCGGAGCTCGAGAGCGCGCTCGGCGCGGCGGCGCGCGAGACCGACAGACCGACGCTCATCAACGTGATGATCAACCCGACCGCGACGCGCAAGCCGCAGAAGTTCGACTGGCTGACGCGCTGAGCGCGCCTCACGGCGCGTAGCGCTTGACCGCGGCCTCCAGGTCGGCGAGCAGTTCTTCGGCCGCTGGGGGCAGGCTGCGATCGACCAGGGTGCCGAGCAGCACAGGGAGATCGAGCAGCGCGGCCTGGTGCCCCGGTGTGCGCACCGCGACGAAACCGCCGCTCGCGATCTCCGTGTGCAGCATGGCGGCGGTGGTGAAGCCCACCGCGTCGGTCTCGCGCACGATGGCGCGCACCACGCCGAAGTCGTTCACGATCACGGCGGCGTCGGCGCGCGCCGCGGCGCCGCTCTCCATGCGCAACTCCTCGGCGATGCGTCGCACGAACCAGCGCGGGCTCGGCCCCTGCACGATGGCGTGACCGAGGATGGCGGCCAGGCTGTGCTCGCGGCCGTCGGCCAGGGGATGGCCGGGCCGCACGAAGGGCAGGGCGCGGATGAGGCCGAGTTCGCGCAGCACGAGGCCGGAGGTCGGCACATCGGGCTGCACGCCGAGGAAGAAGTCGACGCGCTTGTCGCGCAGTTCCTGCACGAGGGCCTCGGAGGCGAGCGCCTGCAGGCGAAAGCGCAGGCCCGGGTAGCGCTCCATGCTGCGCGCGATGGCCTCGGTCAGGTAGGGTTCGATGAGCCCGGCCTCGGCGCCGATCGCGAGCCGCCCGCGGGCCGAGCCCTTGATCAGGCTGATCTCGCGGTGCGCCTCGTCCATCACGCGCAGCGCCTGCATGGCGGCCTGCACCACCACCCGGCCGTAGACCGTGGGATGGGTGCCGCGCCTGTCGCGCTCGAACAGGCGCGCGCCGTAGGCGGTCTCGAGCCGGGCGATCACATCGCTCAGCGTCGACTGCGACATGCCGAGGGTCTCCGCCGCACGGCGCATGTTGCCGGTCAGGGCGAGCTCGGTGAGGGCCGCCAGCTCGTCGCGATGGTTCATACACTCGGCCAGGTAGGTGACCGAAAATCCGGTCACATCGATTCTATTATCCGGTTTTACGAACGGCAATCTTGGTGCGAGACTTGCCCCCGCACGTGAGCCGCCGCCCCAGGCTGGGGAGCAGCGCCGCGCTGAGGCTCAAGGCCGGCCGCCCACGTCACCGCATCCATGCAAGCATTTCCGGAGGTCTCACGTATGAGCCAGTTCGACACCATCATTCGCAACGGCACCATCATCGACGGCACCCGCGCGCCGCGCTTCCAGGGCGACGTGGGCATTCGCGACGGCAAGGTGGTCGCCGTGTCGCGCACGCCGCTCGGCGGCGACGCCGACCAGGTGATCGATGCCAAGGGCCTGATCGTGGCCCCCGGCTTCGTCGATCTGCACACCCACTACGACGCGCAGATCCAGTGGGACCCGTGGTGCACCCTGTCCGGCTGGCACGGCGTGACCTCGCTCGTGCTCGGCAACTGCGGTTTCGGCTTCGCGCCGGTCGCGCCTGAGAACCGCGATCGCGTGATGCTGTCGATGTCGCGCGTCGAAGCGATTCCCTACGACTCCATGAAGCAGGGCATGCTGTGGGACTGGGTGACGTTCCCCGAGTGGCTGGATTCGCTCTCGCGCATGCCCAAGGGCGTCAACGTGCTGTCCTACGTGCCGCTGGGCCCGCTCATGATCTGGGTGATGGGTCTCGAAGAAGCCAAGTCCCGTGAACCCACGGACGCCGAGATGGAGGAGATGTGCCGTCTCATCAACGTCGGCATGGACGCCGGCGCGCCGGGTTGGTCGGTACAGAAACTCGGTGATGGCTTCACGTCGGTGCAGCGTGACTACGACGGCACGCCGATGGTCACCGACATGATGAGCAACGAGACCTGCCTGAAGTTCGCCGAAGTGCTGCGCAAGCGCGGCAACGGCCATATCCAGATCACCCAGGCCCGCGAAGACATCTACGAGGACCTGGTGTTCGTCGAGAAACTCGCCGAAGTGTCTGGCTGCCCGGTGCTGTTCAACGTGGTGTCGGCCAACAACTACCATCCGCGTCAAAGCCGCCGCCTGCTCGCCTGGGCGGAAAAGGCCCAGGCCAAGGGCAACCAAGTGTGGCTGCAGGCCATCAACGTCGGCAACGAGCAGACCATGACCTTCGAGGACTTCAATCTCCTCGATGGCCAGGACGACTGGCGCAATGTCACGCTGGGTGACGTGCCGACGCGCAAGGCCAAGATGATGGACCCGCAGATCCGCGCCAACCTGCGCAACGACTACGACCACGGCCGCATGCCGGTGGTGACGGGCCCGATCAAGTACTTCGTGGTGCACAAGACCTTCAAGCCCGAGAACAAGCAGTGGGAGGGCATGACCCTGGAGGCCATCGGCGCCGCGCAGGGCCGTCATCCCATCGACTGCCTGCTCGACATCGTGGTGGACGAGGATCTGCGCACCGAGATCTTCACGCCGCCGTTCAACACCGATGTCGAACTCAACCGTGAGATCTTCAGCAGCGAATACACCGTGCCCGGCGTGTCCGACGGCGGTGCCCACACCAAGTTCGTGACCATCGGCCGGTACACCACCGAGTTCATCACCGACTTCGTGCGCGACAAGCAGATCCTGGGCCTGGAAGAGGCCCACTACCGGCTGTCCTGTCTGCCGGCGAGGATGGCGGGCTTCCTCGACCGCGGCGTGATCGCCGAGGGTCGTCCGGCCGACATCGTGGTCTACGACTACGACGAACTGCAGTGCACGCCTTCCGAGATTGCCCATGACTTTCCGGGTGGCGAGTGGCGCCGCATCCAGAAGGCCGTCGGTTACCGCTACATCATGGTCAACGGTGAAGTGACCTTCCGTGACGGCGAGTGCACCGGCGCCACGCCGGGCAAGCTGCTGCGTCACGGTCACGCTTGAGGCGAGGAGAGGCCCGGGCGGCGTGAAAGCGCCGCCGGTCGGGGAGAGGGGGGAGCGTATCCTCCACAGGATGCGTCCTCTCCCTGGCTATCTCGCAAGACGAACGGCCCGCTCTGCGGGCCGTTTTTTTTGGTGCTGCACCCGCCCCTGTAGGTCGGACTTCAGTCCGACATTCGTTCCAGGGCTTTGCGAGGCGCTCTGGAACCCAATGTCGGACTGAAGTCCGACCTACGGATTACAGGGTCAGCCGACGAAGCGCGCGTAGGCGTCCAGCGTCTTCAGCACGGTCGACTCGTCCATCACCGGCAGCTTGAGGATGATGCGCTTCACGCCTGTCTCCAGCACTTTCATGAAGGTGTCGTCGGACGGCGCGTCGCCGAGGAAGAACAGCGACACCTCGAGCTTGGCCGGGTCGCGGCCGAGTTCGCGCATCTGCGCGTGGATGTCCTCGATGTCCTTCACCGTCTGTTCGAGATCGAAGGTCAGCGGCAGCCAGCCGTCGCCGTAGCGCGCCACCTGGCGGCGCGCGAACGGCGTCATCAGCGTGCCGAGCACCACGGGTGGACCTTCGGGACGCAGCGGCTTCGGGTATTGCCACAGTTCGTCGAAGTGCACGAACTCGCCGTCGAAGCTCGCGCGCTCCTCGCGCCAGATCGTGCGCACCGCGGCCAGGCGTTCGCGCAGTTCGCGCCAGCGGGTCTCGAAGGCCACGCCGTGGTGGCCCATCTCCGCCACGTTCCAGCCGGCGCCGATGCCGAAGATGAAGCGCCCGTCGGACAGCCGGTCCAGGGTCGCGACGTGCTTGGCCACGTTGATCGGATGGTGCTGGTTGATGAGACACACGCAGGTGCCGAGCCGAATGCGGCTGGTGACCGCGGCGGCCGCGGCCAGCGTGGTGAACGGGTCGGACATGTGCCGATATTCTTCCGACAGGAAGAACAGGTTGCCGCCCGCCATCGGCATGCCGGTCACGGGATCGGCGGGCTCGCCCGGCTGCGGCACGGGAATGTGCGTGTGCTCCGGCACCCACAGCGACTCGAAACCGCGCACTTCCACCGCGCGCGCGAGGCGGTCGGCGCGCATGGTGTACTCGGTGTTGAAGGAAAAGATGCCGACGTCCATCGCTGCGATCTCGCTTGATTCAGTGGGCGGGCAGTGTACCCAAGCGCGCGCCACCGCACCCCTCCGCCATCGGGGAAGCCGCATGCGCCGGCGTCAGTGGCCGCCGCCGCCGTTCGCCATGTCGACCTTGCGCACCAGCGGCAGCAGCACGAGCGCGCCGAAGAACATCAGGCCGAGGAGCTGGAAGGTCTGGTTGGTGGTCAGCACCTCGGCCTCGCGCCAGGTGTACTGGCTGAAGAGTTCCAGCGCCGTGCGTTCGGGGTCGGGACTGCCGCGCGCGGCCGCCGTTGCGGCGAGGTTCTCCAGCATCGCGTTCGCGCCGACGTTGTCCGGCGTGACGAAGCCGCGCAGCTGGGCGTAGTTGTCCTTGCGCCAGTGCACCATCAGCGTGTTGGCGACAGCGAGCCCGATGGCCCCGCCCAGGTTGCGCATCAGGTTGAACAGCCCGCTGGCGTTCTGCACCTCGTCCGCCGGCAAGGTGCCGAGCGCCAGCGCATTGATCGGCAGGAAGATGAACATCATCGAGATGCCGCGCAGCATCTGCGGCAGGAACATCTCGGCATAGCCCCAGTCGGCGTTCATCTGGCCATTCATCCAGCAGCCCGTGCCGTAGATGGCGAGCCCGAGGCCGAGCATCAGGCGCGAATCCATCCACCGCGCGGCGCCGCCGGCGAGGAAGGCCGAGAGGAACTGGAAGCCGCCGGTCACCATCAGGTACTCGCCGATCTGCAGGCTGTTCAGGCCCTTCACCGCGGCCAGGTGCACCGGCATCACGAACAGCACGGTGTAGATGCCGACGCCCATGATGAAGCTGTAGAGGCTGCCGACGGTGAAGTTGAAGTCGCGAAAGGCGCGCAGTTCCACTATCGGCGCCTGGCAGGTGAGTTCGCGCGCCACCATGCCGAGGCCCGCGAGCACCGCCAGCGCGGTGAAGAACACGATCTCGTGGCTCTCGAACCACTGCTCGCGTACCCCTTCCTCGAGCACGTACTGCAGGCTGCCGAGGAACACCACCACGCCGAGCGCGCCCAGGAAGTCGATGCGCCGGAACAGCGACCAGTCCGGCCGGTCGACGTCGACGAACACCAGCACGCAGAGCGTGATGACGGCGCCCGGCACCAGGTTGATCAGGAACAGCGCGTGCCACGAGTAGGTCTCGGTGAGATAGCCGCCGAGCACCGGGCCGGCGGTCGGCGCGATGGTCACCACCAGGCCCGCCAGCACGGTCATCGGCGTCTGCAGTCGCGGCGGGAACAGCGTGTAGATGACCGAGAACACGGTCGGGATCATCACGCCGCCGCACAGGCCCTGCACCGCGCGGAACGCGATCATGGACGGCAGGTTCCAGGCGAAGGCGCACAGCGCGCTGGTCAAGGTGAAGCCGGCCGCCGCGACGCTCACCAGCCAGCGCGTCGACATGGCGCGCGCCAGCCAGCCGGTCAGCGGGATGATCACCACTTCCGCGACCAGGTAGGACGTCGTGACCCAGGTGATCTCGTCGCGCGTCGCCGACAGCCCGGCCTGGATCTGCTGCAGCGAGCTCGACACGATCTGGATGTCGAGGATCGCGATGAAGATGCCGAGCACCATCGCGATGAAGCCTATCCAGTCGCCGACGCTGAGCGTTTTCTCGGCGCCGCGGTCCACCTCCGCCACGACGCTCATGCGTCGTCGCTCATCGCACCCGCACCTTGACCTCGGTGGACAGACCCGGCTTCAGCGCCGCGAGATCGAGACCCGCGTCGAAGCGGATCTTGACCGGCACGCGCCGCACAATCTTGGTGAAGTTGCCGGTGGCGTTCTCCGGCGGCAGGATGCTGAACTCCGCGCCGCTGGCCGGCGCGGTGCTGTCCACCACGCCGCTGAAGGCGCGCTCGGGATAGGCGTCCACGCGCACTTCGGCCGGCTGACCAACCGCCATCTCGGCGAGCTGGGTCTCCTTGAAATTCGCCTCGACGAAGAACTCGCCCTGCGGCACCAGGTAGGCGAGCACCGCGCCCGGCTGCACCAGCTGACCGACCTGCACTGCGCGGTTGCCGAGCACGCCGGCGAACGGCGCCGAGATACGGGTCTGGGCGAGATCCACATCGAGCCGCGCCAGCGCCGCGCTCGCCACCGCGCGCGCGGCCAGCGCTTCTTCGACCTGTGCGGCGAGCGCCGCGCGCTGGCGCGTCGCTTCCTCGGTACGCGCGCGGTGCTCGGCGAGCGAGGCACGGGCGACCGCCAGCGCCTGCTCGGCGGCATCGCGCTGCTGCGCCGGCACCGAGCCGTCCTCCACCAGCCCGGCGAGCCGCGCGAGATCCTTCCGTGCGCGCTCGAAGTTGGCGAGCGCCGCGCCGTAGGCGGCGACGTGCTGCGCGATGCGCGCGTTCTGTACCTCGCGCTCGGCGAGCAGCGCGTCGCGGCGTCGGTCCTGCGCAGCGACCTCTGCCTCAACCCGCGCGCGCTCCGCGCGCAACGGCGCGTCGTCCACCTCCACCAGCAGTGCGCCGGCCGCGACCGCCTGGTTGTCCTCGAAGCGCACCGTCTTCACGTAGCCGCCGATGCGCGGGCTGATGCGCGCCATGTGCGCGCGCACGTAGGCGTTGTCGGTGCTCTCGAAGGGGCGCACGTGGTCGCGCCACCAGGCGTGGCCCAGCCACGCGGTGAGACCCAGCGCCCAGCACAGCACCAGCAGGTTGAACAGGCGTTTCGCGGTGGCCATGGTCCGACGTTGTACTAAACCGTGTAGTGTAGAATAATCGCCGACGCTTCGACCCGGCAAGCGGCGAGGAGACCTGCATGACCCAGCTCAGCGACGCCAAGCGCGATGCCATCCTGGCGGCGGCCTCGCGCATGTTCCTCTCCCAGGGCTACAGCGCGGTCAGCATGGACGCCATCGCCGAGGCCGCGCCGGTGTCGAAGCCGACCCTCTACAACTACTTCCCCGGCAAGCCGGCGCTGTTCGCCGCGGTGGTCGGCCAGGTGTGCGAACGCCTGGGCGCGGCGGTGGAGGCCGCGGCTACCGACGACGGCGACCTGCGCGCCGATCTCGAAGCCATCGCGCGCGCCTACGTGGACGTGGTCTACGCCCCCGACTGCCTCGCGCTGTACCGCGCGATCATCGCCGAGCTCGGTCACTTTCCCGAGCTCGGCCAACTCGCCTACGAGAGCGGCGCCATTCCCATCAAGCATGCCATCGTGCGCTACCTGCGCGGCGTGCCGCCCGCGAGCGGTGTGCGCTTTCCGCGCGCGGAGGAATCGGCCCGCGTGCTGATCGGGCTCCTGACCGGTGACGAATTCCACCGCTGCCTGCTCGGTCTCGCACCGACCCTGACCCCGCGCGAACGCGGCCAGCTGGTGAAGCGCATGGTGGCGCGCTTCATTGCCGCCCATCGCAGCGATGACTGAGCCGCGCATGCGCACGCTCGCGTGGCTGGCCGCGCTGCTGCTCGCGGGCTGTACCGTGGGGCCGGACTACGTGCGGCCCGAGCAGCCGACGCCGGCCGAGTGGGTGACGCCGACCGCGGCGGCGCTCGCTGCCGCGCCGCGCGCGGAGACCGCAGAGGAACTCGCGCGGTGGTGGACCTGGTTCGAGGATCCGCTGCTCGACAGCCTGGTGGAACGCGCGCTCGCGCAGGGCTTCGACGTGCGCGCCGCCGAGGCGCGCCTCGCCGCCGCGCGCGCCG